>CAYJSX010000027.1:7494-10946 GCA_964372575.1 uncultured Planctomycetia bacterium | reverse complement strand
AGATTATGGAATAGCGGGACGATTATTACCGCGTCCTCGAGAGATGCCAGAAGGGAAGTGGAGACGTTACCGAATGGCTTCAATGGTACTTAGGGTGTTATCATCGCGCGGTGGAAGGAGCTTCGAAACTGATCGCACATGTTCTGGACAAAGTAGAGTTCTGGCAGCGTCACAGCCCCATCGACCTCAACGAGCGGCAGCGCAAAGTGGTGAACCGCCTTTGGGACGCCGGGAGAGGTCGTTTTCAAGGAGGCCTGACGACCCGAAAGTATGTTTCGATGACGAGGGTAAGCCGCGCAACTGCCTACCGTGAAATCTTGGGATTGCTGGAGAAGGGACTTCTGCGCCAGAATCCCGCCAGGGGTCGCAGCGCCAGCTACGACCTGAGCTGGCCAAGCTGATGCATAAAGGAAGGGTGCCAGGTTTTAACCTGCCTACCGGCAGGCAGGCCTGGCACCCTTCTGGTTGAAAGTTTCAGTAAAAATAACGGATAGTTTGATTTTATAACTTAATTATTTTTATATAGTTACAACAATTTTTATTCTATATCTTGTTTTTTCTTCCCCCACGGTGTAAACTTTGTGGTACGAGCATCAATCCGATGACACTACGCCAGATTAAACCCTTCCGTAGAATCTTAGCGCTTTTGCTAATGGCTGCGGCAAGTGGACGCCGCACCATTGCCCTCTGGCTAATCCTCGGCCTGGCCCTGCCGTCTCCTGCCTTGGCCCTGCGTCCCCTCAACGCCGGCTTAGAGGAAGGATCCGAAACCAACCGCCAACTGAAGCATGCCCTCCGAGGTTCCGCCGTTGATGCCCCCGCCCAAACCGCCGGCATGGAGGAGCCGCCTACAGGAAGCAATGACGGGCCGCAGGGTAAAGCTTTCGATTATCGGGAGGTGAAAAGCGAAGAAAGAACGGAGATCGCCGATGAACCTTCCACCCTGATTAGAATGAAGAGATATCCTCCCCGGAAAGCGCAGGAGAGGAAACAGCTCCTTGCCGAAGTTCCGCCGGTTACCCAGTTAGCGAAGGAACTTGGGAAGTTCTGGATTCTCAACGATGTTCGATTGGTAGGGCGGGGCAAACCTATGGGTTTTGTGTCGTTGTCCATCCTTGAGGAAGTTGGTGTGGACTTAAACGGGCTCCTTGCCGAAGCACTTTCGAAGGAAGGGGTCGGTGCCATTCTATTTGAGGAGGGAGAATATCTTTTCGCAGGTCCCTCTCTTTATGTTTATGATGCAAATGCACTTGGAGAGCTATTTAGAGAGGAATATCCATTTGGGTTTTTGGCAGAACACTTAGATAAGAATTATGGTGAGATAGCGCAATTGAAAGGTCTCCCAGTATCTCCGGAGGAATTTGTGATTTATGCTGCAACGCACAACATAGGCGACTATCATGTTTCTCAAGTGATTCGCTCCGCTTTTCATGAGCTTCAGTCTAAGATAGCCGATCAACAACCAATCGATGCCCACCTTCCGACCAGAATAGTGTTTAAAAACGTAGGTCCCCTAGAGGGGACCCCGATAACTATTAAAGAGGACATAGGGAAGGTTGTTGGTTGGATTCAAGGGGAGCTTGAGAACCTCTTTTCTGAAGGGAAAACCCAACCTTCGCATAAGAAAGGGGCCCTCTATCATCTGAAAGAAACCCTGGATCTGATCTTTAGGTATCTTTCTTCCCGAATGGGAAATGTGCGAGAAGATATCATTACCAATCTTCGGATTGATTTAACAAATCAACCTGGGCCTTCGGATGACCTCAAAAAAGACCGGCAGGGGACCATCCAGATTGGTCAGGAGGTGGTCGCCCGGTGGCGACTAGAGAACCCCGGTGGACGTTATCCATCTTATGCCATTGTCTCCATCAGTCCAGAGAATCTTAGAAGGATCATTGAAGGGTTTATCGATGCTCACGTGAAGGCCGGACCCAACCCCTTTGTTCCGTATTTGGCAATCGCGGGCGGGGAGGTGACAGAAGATGATTGGAAATTCTACCAAGCCCTGAAGAATTTGGATCCCAAGGAGCCAGATGGATATCGCGTGCTGCATTTTATTCGCACGGCGACCTATGTCTTGACAGTTCCCCCTAGGGTATCTCTCATCATTACCTCTCAAGATCTACTTAAACGAGTTACAGAATCCGTGGAAGAGACTGGTCTCGGTCGTATCGATGTCGTCATGTCGGTCCTGTATGGTACCAAGCGCGACGAAGAATTAAAGCGTTACTTGGTAGACTTGCTTGACCCCACATGGATTCAGAATACCTGGCTTCTTAAAGGCATTCGTAAAATTACTTCAAATTTCCTAGTGTTGGACCGCGCAAACCCCACAAACCCCACGCTCCGACTTACAGAGGAGTACCTGAAGGTTGTAAGGGACAGAATTGTAGGGCACATCTGGAGTCTGAGGGAAAAAAAGGAATTAGAACAATGGCGTGGGTTCGGTGGTTTGAAAGCAGCGGCAGCCTATGCCCTTAAGGAGTTCGCCGAAGAGGGTTATTCTGAAGAAGTGCGATCTTCCTTGATATCTGCAGAAGCAAATCAGCCAGGTTTCCTGACATCAGTTCGGGAATTCATCAGTCTGCAAGACCTCAACACCATTGAGGCAAATGCAGGCCGCATCGCCGAGGCGCGAAGAACAGATCAACACCCCCCCGCCGGGCTGGAGGAGGGATGGCTGAATGAGCAGGATTTGAATGGAAAACTGTTTGTTCAGATGTCAAAGCTGGAGCAGGGGGGAATTAAGAAGGTCCACGTCGTCATATTGCCGAAAGTTCCAACAGGTGTCTCTACGAAGTCCGAAAAAGAAGTGAAGAAGGGAGAGTCGTGGACTTGGTATCCCAAGCTTGGGCTTTCGGTTTGCCTACAGGAGGATCCCAAGTATGGCGCTTCACGTGAGATTCCAACATCGATCGATGGTGTCAATGCTTTAATCCAATTCTTTACCGACACCAGAAAGAATTTCCTCAACCACCTGCGTACCCTCATTCAGGCGACCAGCATGATTAAGGAGGGTCAGTACCCAGATCCCGATTCCTTCGTCCTAATCCTCAAAGGAAAAATTAGTTACGATAAGGAGAAGAATACACTTTCCATTCAATTATCGCCAACGGTTGTGGTTTACCAAGATGAGACGAAGGGGACCCCCGCCGCCGGGCTGGAGGAGGTGGGAAATTCCAGTTCCATCCCATCCAGCGCGAATCCGGTGCCTCCGGAAACGGTACCGACCGCTCTTGGAGAACCCCAAGGCGCACTGCGTGATGAAACTTCTGATGTTGGCTTTTTGCATTCAGCAGGCTTGGAAGAAAAAGTTCCCATCACAGTGGAAGGACTCGATGGACCCATTACTTGGCAAGTTCCAAGACCCGTCAAGGAGGGCATGGACTTCCTCTCCTCAGAACATCCTACCTTTAAGCACGGCGCTCCACGATTGCGTAAGGCCCTTGGTG
>CAYJSX010000027.1:0-7484 GCA_964372575.1 uncultured Planctomycetia bacterium | reverse complement strand
CCTTGGTGAACGGGGGAATGCGCTTTCGGAAGGGCAGAATATTTTTCATCCGCTTTCTCATCTTGATCCTGAACAACAACATATGGGGCTATTCCTTTGGGTTTTGGAGCACCTGTATCATCCCGGTCTCCAGCTAACGGACAGCGAGAGGGCTCTCCTCCGGGTCCACGCGCTTAGATGGCTACGCAGCCTTGATATGTTGGGGCCGGAGGAAGAGTCAGCCCTCTGGATCTTCACACACGGGCCCGACTCTTTAGATTCCCTTGAGGCGTGGTGGTGTCTTTTGGTTAATTTGCTCGTTTTTGAATCGAAGGCTAACCGGATGCCCCCTGGGAAATCGAGCGATCAACATCTAGGATTCATTCAGGATGCCTACCGAGTCATCTGCCGTCGCCTCACCGAAGGTTTTGAGTTAGGAAACATCTCAAAGGATCCAAAGGCGTTCTATCAAGAGAGGCTCCTTGGACTAGGACTAGCGACCCCTGGTGCCAAAACGTCCCTGAAGGATGCGATCCAGAGACTCTACAAGGGATGGGATTCTTTTGACGAGGCAGGAGTTCAGCTTTTTAGGGAACTTGATAAAGCGGCTGGGATAGACCAGGAACACCCCGAAGAGGGATTCCTCGAAAGGAACCCAGTTCAACAGGTCCTGGCAGAAGCAAAAGCTAAACGTCAGTTGGAACGACAGCTTCTGGAACTCAGGGTTGTTTTGACGCCGACGGAGGAGAGGACCGAGAGGTATTGGGATGACCCTGTGCGTTCTCTTGTAGAGGACTCTCAGGGAAGCAATAGGGTTATCTTGTCTTCCCGTATCGAAGACCAGGGTACTTCCCAGAAGGCCGAACCCATTTCTGCATGGCTTTTTCAATTGGATTGGCTAAAGCAAATGGGAGAAAATGGTTTTAGGAGTTGGGCACTCACCAGCAGCTTGGTTTATGTGAGTGAGATCCAGCGGTGGGCTTCTGAGCAAGGAGACCGACGACCCGTGCAGGACTTTATCGACCTTCTTGAAGATTATTTGAAACTTAAGAGGGGACAAAGGGTTCCTCCGCTGCGTGCCTATCTTCACCTTCCATCGGCAGAGGAACCACCCTCCGTTACGCGCTCTCTTAAGTTCTGGGAAGCGTTGTGGGATGTTAAAGAAGCTTGCCGAGCCGAGGTGATGCTCTTTCTGAACCTTTCTAACGACACTGTTTTACCATCCCGGTTCGTGGATTGGTTTAGTAACAGCGGGGGCGAAAACAAACGTCTCGTCTTGGGAGATATGGATTTGCCCGGCTTCCCAAGGGAAGCTGAAACGATTTTTTGGATAGCCCACCACCTGGGTGCTCCTAAGTACTCTCTCGAGAGGTTCAACGTTACTCATGCCCTAAGGCACGTACCCTGTGCCATCGCAGATTCCCAGAACCGATGGGGCCCGAGGCGATCGGTGGCAATCCCCATCCAAGGCAACGCTCCTCTTTATCAATTTTTTCAGAATCTCAGCGAACTCGGGATCTCAACAAACGAGGCCTCAAGATCTAGGATATTGTTTAATAACGGCATCGGTCGGCGCAATGCCTTGGTCATTACTTCTGAGTCAGATGAGGAGGGGGAGGAGGAACCTTGGTTGCCTAAAACTGAGGGGGCAGGGTTAAGGCAGGGGCCCAGAGAGTCGGTTCCGGTCGGTGGCCCGGCAGAACCGGGGTTTTTTGATAGGCCTGGGCAATCCGGCGGGTTGGAGGAACGCAACCCTGTCAACCAAGAG
The DNA here is from genome assembly GCA_964372575.1 of uncultured Planctomycetia bacterium. Taxonomy (GTDB): domain Bacteria; phylum Omnitrophota; class Gorgyraeia; order 1-14-0-20-64-10; family 1-14-0-20-64-10; genus JACOVG01. The sequence continues at coordinate 5,737 of CAYJSX010000027.1, read as the reverse complement.
TTGGAGAGGGCATTCGACCGCGCAACTCCCCCCAAACCGCTTCAAGGTTCCGGGCTGGAGGAGGTGGAGGAGTTTGACGCCAAGGCCTTCCCGCGATCAGCCTACGGAAAGATCCTGTGGAAGAATCCAGAAGATTGGGAGCGGGTCCGGTCCCTCCTTAGGATAGCGGAGACCGTAACGGTTCTGCGCCAGCCGGTTTCCTTTACAGAGAACGTCATCCTCTACCACCGTACCGACTGGGGACAAGCGGTGGAGAAGCAATTAAAAAGCGATTTCGTGCTCCCCGAGCTGTATCCGACCGACGGCCGCCTTGAGGAAAGCCGTGTGGTGATCCTCCGCCAGGAGGAAAGAAAGCTTCCGGCTGACCCCAAGCCAAGCAAAGTGCCCCAGATTGTCGTTCGAGGCCTCCCGGCTTTCCGAAGCTTGACCCCAGGGTTCATATATATGGTGGCGGTTGATAAAACGTTTACAGGCCAGGTCATTGGACCCATTCTAGGAATCTTGACCTTTCAGGACGAGCAGGGCCGCACCCTCCACGCGGTCTTCGCGTAGGCCATTCTTAAACCGCTGCGTCGTGATATACTTTAAGGGTCAGGAGTCGGAGGTCATGGGGACATGAATTGGCAGGACCGGATCGGAATAGACCCAAAAATTCTGGTTGGAAAACCAGTCATCAAAGGAACTCGGCTGGCCGTTGAGTTCATCCTGGAGCTTTTGGCCGAAGGGTGGACCCACCAACAAATTCTACAAAATTATCCCCAACTGACCCAAGAGGATATTCTGGCGGCCATCCACTACGCCACAGAGATCCTGAAGGTCGAGCACATTTATTCTTTACCCCGCCCTTAGCGGATGACGATTCCTCCACCGCTTCTTGCCGATGAGAACATCCCGAAGGAAGCCGTTTTTACCTTAAGAGGTCTAGGATTGAGGTCGCTTGGGTTCAAGAAGTCGCCCCCGGCTTGGCCAATGGGGCAGTGATTGATCTAGCAAAAGAGCAAGGACGCCTCTTGCTGACCTTTGACAAAGATTTTGGCGAGTTGGTCTTCCGGGAAGGATATGCCGGATTAAGGGGAGTCATTCTCATCCGAATTGGCCCGCATTCTCCCGAGACGGTTGCGGATCTTCTCTCTCAGGCCATTCAACAACAGATTCCATGGGAGGGACATTACTCTGTTGTCCTGGAGGGGACCATCCGTTCGGTGCCTCTGCCAGAGAGCTCCCCTTAAGAACAGGACGAGCAGGGCCGCACCCTCCACGCGGTCTTTGCGTGAAGTCCGCCTGCCGTGCTATACTTAAATCGAAGGAGCACATCCATGAAAAGACTCATGCTTGAGGTTGTTGTCGAGAAGGAGAGGGATGGCTATTTTGCCTATTGTCCAACCCTCCAGGGATGCTACACGCAGGGTAGGACGTATGAAGAGGCCATCCAGAATATGAGGGATGCCATTCGGCTTCACCTAGAGGACCGAAAGGCAGCCCACCAGCCCATTCCGTCCCCGGAATCCATCAGCGTAACCACGCTTCAGCTTGCTGTATGAGGCGGCGGGCTCCCCGCATTACCGCTGATCAAGCAGTCATAAAATCTTCCGAAATTCTCAAGGCATCCGCATCACGATTCCCTACCATAAGGGCAAGATTCTCCATCCCAAGCTTGTGAAGGCCATGGCAAGGGATATCGGAATCTCCATCGAGGAGTTCTTGCAGGAGCCTTAGCTAAAGTGGGCGGTAGTGGCGGCACAGGTGGCCTTCCAAGGTGAGGCCGGCGAGTGGCTGGGAAGCACAGCATTCGAATCAACGAACAATTCCGCATCGTCTTCCGATGGAAGGACGGGAATGCCCATGAAGTACGAATTGCCGATTACCACTGAACAGAGGGGGAGAACATGATTCCCAAGCAGCGTAAGCCAACGCATCCCGGGGAGATCTTGCTCGTGGAATTTCTGGAACCGATGGGCTTAAGCCAGGTAGGGCTTGCGCACCGGATGGGAGTGCCGGTACAGCGTGTGAACACGCTTGTCAACGGCAAACGGGACGTTACGGCGGAAACCGCGATCCTGTTGAGCCGGGCTCTCAAAACTACTGCGGAGTTCTGGATGAACCTGCAGGACGCGCACGCCCTCTACGAAGCCCAGAAGCACTTGGCGCACGCCGCGTAGGCCTTCCTGGCGCCGTGATGATATAATGAAATTTCGATGAAGCGAGAAAGCCCCACCTTGATTTTGATGTGCCGAAGCTTAAATGCCCTGTGGGCCAGACTCAGCCGGCGTTACCCTCGTGCTTCCCGGTCGGGAGTGGGCCTATCTGACCCAGTGCCTTTCTTAAGGAGAAGTAGGTGGCCTTCCGAGACGAAACCGGCCAGACCCTCCACGCTCTGATCTTCGCGTAAGTCCTCTTGGATGGCCCTAATTTTGTATTGAGAATTTTAAGGTTATAGTTTAGAATTCTCAATATGCGCTACCTCCACCGAACCCTCGAGGGAGAACTTCTTAAAGCCGCCCGGGCGTTTCCAGCCCTTTTGGTGACCGGCCCCCGCCGGGCCGGAAAGACGACGCTTCTAAGGAAGCTCTAACCCAGGGCCTCGTACCATCTGCTGGAGGATCCGGACATCATTGCGCGCGTGCGGATGGATCCTCGGGGGTTTCTGGCGGAGGTGCGCACACCGGCCATCCTGGATGAGATTCAGAACGTGCCTGAGCTGTTCAATTATGTCAGGACCCGGATAGACCGCCTCCCCCGAACCAAAGGCCGGTGGCTCCTGACCGGTTCCCAGGATGCCCCTTTGATGAAGGGGGTGTCGGAGTCCATGGCGGGCCGGGTAGCGGTATTTACACTCTTACCCCTTTGCCTTCAGGAGACCGACAAGGTTTCTCTCTTAAGAGGGGGGTTCCCGGAGGTGATTGCGAGGCCCGCCACAGCCTCCCTCTGGTTTCGCTCCTACGTGCAGACCTACCTGGAGCGGGATGTTCGGGCCGTCAGCTCCATCCGGGATTTGAGCACCTTCCGACGGTTTTTGGCGCTGCTGGCCACCCGCTGCGGCCAGATTCTGAACCGGACCGACCTGTCGTCTTCGCTGGGCGTTTCCGTCCCTACGGTGGCGCAGTGGCTGAACATCTTGGAGGTCACCGGACAGATCTTGTTGGTTCCTCCTTTTTATGAGAATTTTGGGAAACGTCTCATCAAGTCTCCCAAGATCTATTGGGTGGATTCGGGGCTGGCCTGTCATCTTCTAGGCCTTGAAACCCAACGCCAGCTTCAGCCCTCGCCGTTTCTGGGACCCCTCTTTGAAGGGTTTGTGGCCTCCGAGATCGTAAAGCACCAGATCGGGGCGGGGCGGCGCAAGGAGCTTTATTATTTCAGGGATCAGCAGGGTCTTGAAGTGGACTTTCTTATCCCCGGCAGGAACCGAAGACTGATGCTGGTGGAAGTCAAGGCCTCCAGCACGGTGAGGCCGGAGGCGGCGGTTTCCTTAGAACGATTGGGGCGAACGGTTTCCAAGAGGTATGCCATTGAGAAGGTGGTGGTTCGTCGCTCTTTAAAAGTGGCAGACCCCTTTGTTTCTGTGCTGAGGCCTGGTGTTCGCTGTGTGGGGATAGGGGAACTTCTTAGATCCAGGGGTTAGGCGAGCGGACGGAAGCGGCGGCGCAGGGGGGCGCTGGCGGGGAAGAGATCGGGATGGATCAGGTGGGCGAGGAGCTCCACACCGTCCACCAGGCGGGGCCCGGCGTGGTGAAAGAAGCTTCCCTCCAGCGCGAAGACCCTTCCTTTTTTCACGGCGCTTAAGCGCCTCCAGCCGGGCCGTTGGGTCAAACGGCGTTTTTCCTTCAGTGTCTGCGCTATCGAGTAGCTGCAGGGCATGACCAGGATCACCTCCGGGTCGTAGCTTCGAATTCTCTCCCAGGTGAGCCAGGCCGAGTTCTCTCCTTGGGGCCCCAGGCCATCGGTGCCGCCGGCCAGCTCCACCATCTCCGGAATCCAATGGCCCGCCGCCATCAGAGGCTCGAGCCACTCACAGCAGTAAACCCGTTGGCGTTTGGCATCTTCCCCCAGGGCTTCCCGGATGCGGGTGAGCCGCTTCTCAAGCTGGGCAATGAGGGTGAGGGCCTGACGGTCGCGGCCGGTCGCCTCGCCCAACCTCTTTAAGTCGGAGAAGGTCTCGCCGAACCGCTGGGCCGAGATGGTGATCGTCCGGGGTCTGGGGTTGATCTGCTGGAGGGCCGGGAAGACCTCGGTGTGGCTGGCCGCGCAGACCGAGCAGAGGTTCTGGGTGACGACCAGGTCGGGCTTGAGGCGCCTTAAGGTCTTCACGTTGATGACGAACTGATGCGCCTTTTGCTTTCGCAGCTTGAGCACCGCCTGGTGGATGGCCGCGGAATCCTGGCGGGCGATTCTCTTGACCCGGCTTTCCACGACGATCGGCTTGCGCTTGACGGCCGGGGGATAGCTGCAGTGCTCGCTTCGGCCCACAACCGACCGGCCTAAGCCCAGCGCGTAGAGCATTTCGGTAGCGGTGGGAAAAAAGGAGGCAATGCGCATTAGGGCAGGATGGCGGTTTTGACCGAGCGTTGGGTATTTAACATCTGCCGGAGGATCGTTGGCAGTTCAGAAAGCGGTGCTTGCCCGGAGATGAGGAGCTCGGGGCGCATCGCCCCTTCGCAAAGGAGCTGAAGGGATTTTCGGATCGCTTCCGGCGTGTGGTGAAAGACCGAAAGAAGGGTCAGCTCATTGTAGTGAACGAGGCCGGCATCCAGCGGAACCTGGGTCCCTGCCGGGCAGCCCCCGAAGAAAAGGACCCGGCCGCCGGGCCGGACGATCTGAAGGGCCTGGGTCCAGGCGGTTGGACGGCCCACCGCTTCGATCACGACGTCGGCTCCCCGGGATTCGGGGGTGGCTTCGCGAAGGGCCTCGACCGGATCGGCAAGCCCGCTGAAGTCGAAGGTTCGATCGGCGCCGCAGGCTTGAGCTTGGGTCAAGCGCTCCTCGCCCTTGCCCAGAAGCAGAACCTTGGCACCCAGGCGATGCAGGAGCTGGGCAAACATCAAGCCGACCGGCCCTGCGCCCAAAAGGACAACGGTTTCCCCGGGGTTTGGGTGGACGGCTTCGATTCCCCGAACGACACAGGCCAGCGGTTCTGTGAGTGCGGCCGCCTCAAAGGAAAGGCTCGAGGAGATCTCGAGGAGATTGACCTCCGCCAGGCGGGAGGGAACGAGGAGAAATTCAGCGTAGGCGCCGTTCACAAAGAGAAGATCCTGGCAGAGGTTGGGTTGGCTCTTCCGGCAGAAGAAGCATCGTCCGCAGGGGGCTGAGTTCGCCCCGACCACCCGCATCCCGGGCTTGAACTGGGTCACCCCAGGCCCCACGGCTTCGACGACACCTGCGAATTCGTGGCCGAAGGAGGCAGGGGCCTTGATCATCCGGGCGTGGCCGCCGTTTCGGAAGACCTTCAGATCGGTGCCGCAGGTCAGGGCCGCCTTGATCTTGACCACTACCTCGCCTGGGCCGGGCGTTGGCTGGGGCCGCTCCTCCACCCGCACGTCCTCTTTCCCGTACAGTACCGCCGCCTTCATGAGTTATCCACAGCTGGTGCCTGGCACCAACTGTTGAAAACCGTTGTTGATAACTACCTTGAGAGATTTTGCGGAAGGGTTCAGCGCCACGCGGATCGCTTCTTGGATCTGGTCCAGGCCGAAGCGGTGGGTGATGAGCGGCTTGACCTGGATGGCCCGGCTAAAGACCA
>CAYJSX010000026.1:0-11207 GCA_964372575.1 uncultured Planctomycetia bacterium | reverse complement strand
CCACGCCCGTGATCCGTGTAGAGGCCCTCAAAAAACAGATGAGTTTTCAACAGAAGGGGGCAGACCCCATCTGTGAATAACTTCTGCTAGATGGTTGCGCTGATTCTGGCGGCGGGGTACGGGACGCGGATGTATCCCCTCACACAGGATACTCCCAAGGCCCTCCTGCCGGTCAGGGGAAAACCGGTTTTGCAGTATCAGGTGGAGAAGTTGTCCGATCCGAGGGTGGGAGCCAGAGAGCTGGTCCTGCTCTCCAATCACCGTTTCGCCGCGGCCTTTGAGGATTGGTTCAAGAGGGCCTCGTTAAGACTTCCTTACCGGATCTTAGACGATGGCACGACCAGCGACCAGAATCGTTTGGGTTCGGTGGGCGGCATCGCCTTCGCGATCGAGTCGCTCAAGCTGGAGGAGGATCTCCTCGTTTTAGGCAGCGACAACCTCTTTACCGATCCCCTGACCGACTTCATGGCCTGCGCCCGCGGGAGGGAGCCGGCGGCGACCGTGGTGGTCTACGAGCTCGCCGACAAGTCGCTCGCCAGCCGCTACGGGGTGCCCACGGTGGCCGAGGAAAATCGGATGGTGGCCTTTACCGAGAAACCGGCCAGGCCGGAGAGCGGGCTCGTCTCCACGGCGATCTATTTTTTTCCAGGAAAAATGCTGCCTCGGGTGCTACAATACGTCCAATCTTCGCCTGCGGCCGATACCCTCGGCTCGTTCATTCAGTGGCTCATCCCGCGGGAACCGATCTTTGCCCATCGGTTGACCGGGCTGTGGTTTGACATCGGGGACCTCGAGTCCTACAAAAAGATACAGGAGTCTTTTCGTCCATGAGAACCAAACGACCACGCTTCCTCTTTACCTCGGAGTCGGTGACGGAGGGCCATCCGGACAAGCTCGCCGACCAGATCTCCGACGCGGTTTTGGATGCCATCTACGACAAGGATCCGCAGGGCCGGGTGGCCTGCGAGACCCTGGTAACAACCGGCCTGGCCATTGTGGCGGGAGAGATCACCACCACCTGCTACGTCGAGGTTCCCAAGATCGTGCGAGCCGTGATCCACGATGTCGGGTACAACGACCCGGAGACCGGCTTTAACTTCAAGACCTGCGGCGTCATCACCGCCATCCAGGAGCAGTCGCCGGACATCGCCATGGGGGTGGACACCGGGGGGGCCGGTGACCAGGGGATGATGTTTGGCTACGCCACCCACGAGACCCAGGAGCTGATGCCCCTTCCGATCCTCCTGGCCCACCGCCTCTGCCGCCGTCTGGCCGAGGTCCGCAAGAACAAGACCCTCACCTATCTGCGCCCCGATGGAAAGTCGCAGGTCACCGTTGAGTATCTGGACGGAAGGCCCCATCGGGTGACCGGAGTCGTGATCGGCGCCCACCACAGCCACCGGATCTCCACCCCCAAGCTTCGGCGGGACATCCGGGAGTACGTGATCGAGCCGATCATACCCAAAGAGCTCCTCTCCCAGCAGACCAGATTCTTCATCAACGCCACCGGCCGGTTTGAGGTGGGCGGCCCCATGGCCGACACCGGCTTGACCGGCCGAAAGATCATCGTGGACACCTACGGAGGGTTCAGCCGGCACGGGGGTGGGTCCTTCAGCGGCAAGGATCCCACCAAGGTGGACCGCTCAGCCAGCTACATGGCCCGGTATGTCGCCAAGAACATCGTGGCCTCCAAGCTGGCCGACCGCTGCGAGCTCCAGCTGGCCTACGTGATCGGGGTCAAGGATCCGGTCTCGGTGATGGTGAACACCTTTGGAACCGGCAGGGTGCCGGAGGAGGTGTTGCGGGAGGCGATCCTCAAGACCTTTGATTTGACGCCGGCCGGGATCATCCGGGATCTTAAGCTTCGCAGACCCATCTACCGGAAGACCGCCGCCTACGGCCACTTTGGCCGCAACGAGAACGGCTTCACCTGGGAGGAGTTGGACCGGGTCGATCAGTTAAGGAAAGCGGTCCACGGCCCCGGCGGAAAGAGGAGATCGAAGGGGCGAGTCTCCAAGAGGTCTCTGCCAGCCAGTCCCCTCTATGCCGTCAGCGCGAGCGGCAACGGTCAGGGTAAAGAGCTTCCCATCTTGCGCACCACCCCAAAACCGTAAGAGGGGGACAGGCTACTTTTTGGGTAAGAGGGTAGAAGAGTAGCCTGTCCCCTTAATGGCACATGCCCTCTGACATCTCTCATCCTACCCTGGCCAAGGCGGGCCGCGCCCGGATCGATTGGGCCGGCCGCTTCATGCCGGTGGTGAAGCAGATCCGTCAGCGTTTCCTCAAGGAGCGGCCGCTGGCAGGCCTGCGGATCGGCGCCTGCCTGCACGTCACCACCGAGACGGCCCAACTGGTGCGCGCCCTTCGAGCTGGGGGGGCTCAGGTGGCCCTGTGCGCCTCCAACCCCCTGTCAACCCAGGACGATGTGGCTGCGGCCCTGGCCGCCGAGGGGTTTCTCGTTTTCGCCCGCCAGGGCGAGGACCGAAAGACCTACTACCGTCACATCCTCTCCGCCTTGAAGCTCAGGCCTCAGATCACCATGGACGACGGGGCCGATCTCGTCTCCACGATCCACAAGAGCCACAGGCAACTGGCCCTTGGGATGATCGGCTCCACCGAAGAGACAACAACCGGCGTCATCCGGCTTAAGGCGATGGCCAGCGAGGGGAAGCTCCTCTTTCCGGTTGTGGCGGTGAACGACTCCAAGACCAAATTTCTCTTTGACAACCGCTACGGCACCGGCCAATCCACCATGGACGGGATCCTCCGGGCCACGAACCTGCTGATCGCGGGCTCCACCGTTGTCGTCTGCGGCTACGGCTGGTGCGGCCGCGGGGTGGCCCTGCGGGCCAAGGGGCTGGGGGCCCACGTGATCATCTGCGAGGTGGACCCGGTCCGGGCCCTGGAGGCGGTGATGGACGGCTACCAGGTGATGCCGCTGCGTGAGGCGGCCCGGCGGGGCGGTCTCTTCATCACGGTGACCGGCGACATCCGGGTGATCTCCAAGGAGATCTTTAAGCGGATGAAGGACGGGGCCATCGTGGCCAACAGCGGCCACTTCAACGTGGAGATTGACCTTCAGGCCCTAAGGAAATTGAGCCGCACCGTGCGCCCCATCAAACCCCAGGTGGCCGAGTACACCCTAAGAAGCGGCAGGAGAATCCTGGTCTTAAGCCAGGGACGGCTGGTCAACCTCTCCTGCGCCGAGGGCCATCCCGCCGCCGTCATGGACATGAGCTTCGCCAACCAGGCCCTCTCAGCCGAATGGCTCGTCCACTCCAAGGGGAAACTTTCCCGCCAGGTGCATCAACTTCCAGAGAAGATCGACCGCCAGATTGCCATCCTCAAGCTCAAGAGCCTCGGGGTCTCGACCGACCGCCTGACCCCCGAGCAGAAGCGCTACCTCACCAGCTGGGAATCCGGCACGTAACCTGGAATTGAATAATTACTTGAAATTGATGAATTTGATGTATATACTTGATGGGTGGAGGTGGTTAAGATGAGTCGTCGCGTATCGGCCTATCAGGCCCGCACCCACTTGGGGGAAATTCTCGATGCCGTCCGGTACCGGAAGGAACCCTGCATCATCGAGCGCAACGGCCGCCCCTCGGCGGTGATCGTGGACGTTGAGGCCTACCAGGCCTTAGAGGCCCTGCGAGAAGAAGAGAGGTACATCGAGGAGTACACCGATGAGCGGATGAAGGAGTTTCTCACAGCCGATCGGCTGGCCAAGACCGAGGCCCAACGGGTCAAGGGTATTTTAAAATCGGCTCGGTAGTCCGGGTCTTTCTGTACGCCAATCTCTTCGTTGCGGCCATGGCCTCCCCAGGGGGTGGCTCGGCGTTATTGCTCGAGTGCTGCCGGAAGGGCTTGGTCGAAGGGATCGTCAGCCGCCTGATCCTTTTGGAGGCCGAGCGGAACATTCGAAAGAAACTCCCCCCCTCGGCCCTAAACCGGTTTCACCGGATCCTTGAAGAAATCAGCCTTCACGTCGTTGCCCCTCCCACTCCAGAGGAAGTTCGACTCTACCAAGGCCTCATTCATGAAAAGGATGCCCCGATTCTCGCTGCGGCCATAGCCAGTAGGGCCACCCATCTGGTCACCCTAGACCAGCGTCACTTCATGACAGAGAAGCTTCGGAAGGCCCACCTTCTCCTATCGATTGTCACGCCGAGGGATTTCTTCCAGGCGGTTCGCTTATCGAGATAATGGATCTAAAGGGCTAGGCGGGGCGGATGGCGCCCGGCTCGTCCCACTCTTCTGTAGCCGGATAAGCAGGGCGAGTCGCTTCGGGGGCCTTTTGCGGCAGGAGCCGATCCACGGCATCCACCAGATCCTCCGGGAGGTCCTTCGCAGGGAGTCTCCCTGGGGCGGCCTTCTGGGTAGGGCAAGAAATCGGGGCCGTCGCAGCAGGGCAGGATGCCGGCACAGGACCGGAGCACAAGGGCTGCCTGCCACCGGCCAGCCAGAAAATCCCTGCCAGGAGCACACCTACAGCCATCGCGAGTCTCATACCTTAAGTATGGCCTGCCCCCGGGGAAAAATCAAATATAAAAACAAACTATACATAACTCTAACATACAAGTTTCCGTATCTATTTAGCGGTTTGAGAGGTATTCCCGTCATTGCGAGGAGCGACAGCGACGACGCAATCTCGTTTTTAAAGAGAGATTGCTTCACTCCCGTTGGTCGTTCGCAATGACGACCTCGTCGCTGTCTCCGGCGGCTAAACTCTTACAAGTTTCCTTCGGAAAAGGGGGCTGTCTTGGATCGTCTAGGCCAGGCGGCGCCAGGTGAGGCGCAGTCCCAGCGCCAGAAAGAGAAGCGGCACCGCCCAGGCGGCTGCCAGGGGCGGCAGCCAGCCCCCCTTGCCCATCGCTAACCCTAAGGAATTGACCCCATAGAAGACGAGGCCCACCGCCAGCCCCATGCTGAGTCCTAAGACGGCTCCGGCCCCCCGAGCGGCGGTAACGGCGAATGGAATCCCCACGATCGTCAGGACCAGACAGGCCAGGGCAGCGGCCGGCTTGGCGTACAGATCCACTTTAAGCTTGCGGGTGGTGGCCCCCCCGGCGGCCGCCAGTCGCTGAACGTATCGGTTCAAATCCTTCATGTTCATGAATTCGGCCTGCGATTCTGATTTTTCAAGGATCTCAGGGCGGTCGCCTGCCCGGATGATCTTGGCCTCGAAGGGGACCGGCTTGCCGATCGATTCCCCCTGGCTGTTGAAGTGGAGTATCGTCCCCCGGTAGAACCTCCATTGAGAGCCGGTCCAGCGGGCCTCGTCGGCGGTGACCTTTCGGATCAACCGAAGGTCCGGCCCTTGCTGGAGGATCACAATCCCCTCCATCTTTTTTTCAACCGGGTCAAAGGTCTTGGCGTACAGCAGGGCGTGCCCTTGGCCGTAGGCGGCCAGATGATGGATGGTCCTTAAGATCTGATGCGGCTTGCTGGGATCGGGGGGCCTTTCCAGGTAGTTGGCCTTGATCGACTGGGTGGCAGCCGCCGCGCCAGGCGTCAGGTTCTCCTGGATCACGAAGACCAGCCCAGACATCAGGAGCCCTACCGCCACCAGGGGCCGGATGATCGCCCAGGGGCCAATGCCGGAGGCCCGCATCGCCATGAGCTCCTGATGGCGGTTGAGGTTTCCCAGCGTATAGCCGGCGGCCACCAGACAGGCAAAGGGGGCCACCTGCGCAAAGACAATCGGCACCATCGTTCCGTAGTAAGTAGCCAGGAGGCGAAGCGGCACCTTGTGGCGCAGGATCTCATCCAGGTGCCCCAGGAGATCCAGCACGAGGTACAGCCCCAGGAAGATCGTCAGGCACCAGGCCAGCGGCGCCAGGAACGCCCGCAGGGTGTACCGCTCCAGTATCCTCATCCAATCCGCTCCATTGGTTCGGGCACGGCAGGAACTCGACTCATGCGCGGCTAGCGCGCCACAGGAGGAGGGCGCCCACGAGGCCTAAGGCGATGTTGGCGAGCCACACGGCCGGGCCGGACGTCAAGATCCCCTTTTGCGCCAGGGTCTGGCCCAGCACGAGGAGCCCGTAATAACCCAGGAAGACCACGACACTCATGACCAGTCCCACCGAGCGATGGGTCCGCCGGGTGGTGATTGCCAAAGGAAACCCCACCAGGATGAAGAAAAACGGGGAAAAGGCCAGGGCGGTCCGCCGGTAGGCCTCTATCTTTAAGGGGGAGGGATCCACCCCCTGGGCCCTGAGGTTCGCCACCTCCGCTCGGATCTGGTCGAACGTCATGTCCTTGGGCTTGAGGCCCAAGGCCTTGGGATCGCGGCTCTCCACCACCAGATTCATCGCGTAGGTGGCGAACTTCAGCTTATAAAACTTGGAGGGGTCTCTCAGATCCGGCTCATCGGCCGAGCCATTCATGAGCTTGAGCACCACCCGGCGCTCGGCTAGGATCGGGATGAACTCTCCGGCCTCGGCCACGACGGTACGGGTGGGGTGTCCTTCCCGGGGCTCATAGATCCGGACCTTGAAGAGGCGATTTCCCTTGACCTGATAGACAAAGAGGATGTACGGCTTGAACTCCTTGATGAAGGTTCCTGGTTCCAGGAAGGCGGTCGGATTCTTGATTCCGATTTCCATGAGGAGCCTTCGGGTGGCGAAATGGCTTGAGGGGACGACCCGGTCGTTGATCGGAACCAGGGCCAGACTCACCAGAAGCCCCACGGTAAGGATCGGAAGACTCAACGCGAAGAGACTGATCCCAGAGGCCCGCATGGCCAGGATCTCCCGGTCGCTGGAGAGCCGGCCGAAGGTCAAGAGGGTTCCGGTCAAAACCGCCATGGGCACCGTGTAGGAAAGCAGCGTTGGAATGAGCAGCGCGAACAGGTGCAGGATGTGCAGGCCCGAGACCCCCTTGTTCACCAGAAGATCGGCCAGCTTCACGAGGTTTCCCACGAGGAGGATAAAGGTGAAGAGGATCAGAGAAACAGCGACCGGCTTTAAGAGCTCTCGGATCAGATACAGCCGTATGATCCTCATGCGCTAGCCGTGAGCGAAGGTCACCACGGTTACCTGGAGGGCCCCTGCCTGCTTCAGGAGCGCAGCACAGGCATGGACGGTGGCCCCGGTGGTAAAGACATCGTCCACCAGCAGGATCCGGGCCTCGCCCAGCCAGGGGCTGGGCTTCAGAGAGAAGGCCTGCCGGACGTTCTGGGCACGCTGCCGACGGGTCAGCTGCGCCTGGGGAAGCGTGGCCTTGGTACGCGCCAGCACCTCAGAGGTGCAGGGGAGACTCAGCCCATCGGCCAGCCCCTTGGCCAGAAGCTCGGCCTGGTTGAACCCCCGTTCCCTCAGGCGGACCGGATGCAGCGGGACCGGAACGACCCAGTCGGCCGGATCGTTCCCGATCCTTTCCCGGACCGTCTGAGCCATCCGCTGGGAGAGGGGCCGAAACAGAGAGGTTTCTCCTTGATACTTGAAGGCCAAAACCAGCTCTTGGATGGCCCCTTCGTACGGGAAGCAGCTCACGGCCTGATCAAAGGCGTACCGCTTGGCCTCACAGGTCAAGCAGAGCTCCACCCCAGCCCCCAGGTGGGCCAGCGAGCGGCCGCACCTGGCGCACCAGGGGGCTTGCCAAGAGGGCAGCTTCGCCAAACAGCCAGGGCAAAGGGGCCAGGGGAGATCTCCCTCCACAGGGGAATGACACCCGACGCAGGCGGCTGGAAACAGAAGGGAGTGCATACCGGACAAGAGGCTGCGAACCACGAAGTGAGGATAGCATCACCTCCTTGTATTGACAAGGGTAGGCAGCCCGATATAATGATTTCAACTTGGGTGGATACCTGGCTGACGTACCTCGTCTACGGATGGCTCCACCGGCCGCCGTGGCTTTGGGTGATGAACGGCTGGACCCACCTGGGCGATTCCAAGGTTGTCATGGCCATTGGGCTCGCCGGGACTTTGGAGGGGGTAGTGGCTTGGACCCGGCGAACCAGGCCGACCGTTCCCCTTGTGGCATGGTTTGGAATCCCCATCTCTGCGGGGATCACCCGATGGCTCAAAGAGGTGGTCGGTCGACCCAGGCCGTGGGAGATCTCACAGGCCTTCGAGGCAATCCCTACGGGGATGGGCCGGTCGTTTCCGTCGGGGCACGCGACCATGGCCTTTGCCCTGGCGGCGGTGCTGTCTCTTCGCTGGCCCAAGGGGCGATGGATTTGGTTTTCGCTGGCCGCCGGGGTGGCCCTCTCGAGGATTGCCTTGGGGCTGCACTGGGTGACGGATGTCGCGGCAGGAGCGCTCATCGGTTGGGGTTCGGTTCTTTTGCTGTATCGTTTAGAACAATTCGCTGTCAACCGTTTTAACAACAACATTAAGGAAGGAAGGTGACGTTAGGGATGTCTCGCATCGTCTGGTTGGTTTGTTGTCTTGTGGTGAGCCTTGCCGCGGCTCCTTTGACCCTTTGGGCGGCTGAGCATGGCGGACAAGAGCATAAAGGGGCTGCCACTGCCCCGGCTAACCCTGCAGCTGGCGGCACCCAGGAACATGGCGGAACTGCCGCCACCCCTTCAGCTCCGGCGGGTGGCCAGGAGCATGGAGGGACAGCCGCCGCTCCAGCAGTAACCCCAGCGCCTACCACTCCGGCCTTAAAGCCGATCCTCATCACCTTCACCGGAAACCTGAGCGCCTTGGACCAGGCCTCCACTCCGGCCTTGATTACGGTGGAGGACCGCTACGGGGTGAAGAAAGAGATTACCTGTCCAGGGGACTGCAAGATTGGCCAAGGCGGAGTGTCCAAGACCCTGGCGGATCTCAAGACAGGGGACAAGCTGACCGTCGAGTATACCTACGACGTGGCCACCGGCAAGAGAACGGCTCAGGCCATCTCGATAGGTGAAGGTGCCCCAGCGGCTACACCCTGACTTTCGAAAGGGCATAGGGCAGACGTCTGGTCCTATGCCCTTTCTTGCGCACACTTTTGTCTTAGAGCCCATTTCAAAACCGGAGGCCTCCTCTTCCCCTCTCCCCTTGCGGGAGAGGGGAGGGTGAGGGGGTACCGCAGGTTTTGTAATGAGTTACCTTAGGTTCAACCGATGCCTTTGGCCCAGGAAAAATCGAAGCTAAAGATGGGCGATATCCTCACCCTGCAGGTCCAGACGCTGGCCTTAAGCGGCCAGGGGGTCGCCACGGTGGAGGGCTGTACAGTCCTCATCAAGGAGGGCTTGCCCGGCGACCTCCTGAAGACCCAGATCACCCGGGCGAAGACGGGCCAGCTCGAGGCCAGGATCCTTCAGGTCGAGAAGGGTTCGGCCGACCGGGTCACCCCTCGCTGCCGCCACTTCGGGCCCTGCGGCGGTTGCGACCTTCAGCAGATGGCCTACCCGGCCCAGCTCCTCTGGCGCAGGGAGCGTCTGGCCGCGGTGCTTCGCCGGGAAGCCGGCTTAACAGGGTTGCCCCCGATAGGGATTGTGGCGATGGAAGAGCCGTGGGGCTACCGCAGCAAGATGGAATTTAGTTTCGGCCAGGACGGCGACCGGGTGACCCTGGGCCTGCACGAGCGGGCGAGCTTTAAAAGGATCGTCGACATCGTCCAGTGCCACATTGCTGCCGCCGGGGTTTCAGAGCTCCTTTTGGCGATCAAGCAGGCGGCGAATCAGTTTCCCCTGAAGGCCTACAACCCCAAGATCCACCAGGGATTCTGGAGATACGCCGTCGTCCGTTCCAGTCTCGAAACCGGGCACCTGATGCTCCTGCTGGTGACCAACGACGGCCCCAGGGAACCGATCGATGCCCTGGCCCAACAGCTGCCAGAAGCGGTGCCCCAACTCACGAGTCTCTGGTGGGGCGTTTCCACCCGGGTTTCTGACGTGGCCCAGCCAGAGCGCCTGGTCCATCTCATGGGCCAGGAAGCGCTGGAAGACCGAACCGGGAAGATTCGCTTTGAGGTCCGGCCCACCAATTTTGTCCAGCCCAACCTCTGGCTGACGGTCCGGATTTACGAGGAGATCGAGAGGGCGGCCGCCCTCACGGGCGAAGAGGCGGTCTACGATCTTTACTGCGGGATGGGGCTGATCGGCCTATTTCTGGCGGGCCGCGCCAAGGTGGTGGTGGGAGTGGAATCGGACTCGGAGAATGTGGCCGCCGCCGAGCGCAACGCCAGCATAAATGGGATTACCAACGCCTCGTTCCTGTGCGGGAAGGTGGAGGATCTCTTGAAGGGACGCTCCCTGTTTAAGGCAGGCCCAAGGCCCCATGTCGTTGTGCTGGATCCTCCCCGGGCAGGGCTGCACAAAGAGGTGTATGCCCCGCTTCTGACGGCCGGGGCCCCCACCCTGATCTACCTCTCGTGCAACCCGGTGAGTCTGGCCCGGGATCTCAAGGTGCTCCTTGCCAGGGATCCCCGCTATCGAATCGAGGGGATCACCGGGTTCGATTTCTTTCCGCACACGGCCCACCTGGAAGTGCTGTTGACCCTGCGCCGCAGGGTTTGACAAGCGAAGCGCCCCACAGCTACAATGTTTTCCTCATGAAGTCCAACGGAAACCTCAAAGAGGCGAAGATCTTCTCCCTGGTCCTGATCCCGCTGCTGGGTCAGTACGTGGTAACCCTCGAGGAGGTGGGGGGCCAGCGGCTCATTCCGATCTGGATCGGGGTCAACGAGGGCAACGCCATCGGCTTGAGGCTCCAGGGGGAACAGCTTCCCCGGCCGATGACGCACGATCTCATCACCAACATCCTCTCTTCCCTGGGGGTCAAGGTGGAAAGGATCGTGGTGACCGACCTCAAGGACGGCACCTACTACGCCGCCATCGTCTTGAACAGCGGGGCCCGCCGGTTTGAGATTGACTCCCGCCCCTCCGACGCGATGGCCCTGGCGGTTCGGACCACCACCCCCATCTTCATCGATGAAAAGGTCTTGAAGAAGTGCCCCGTCATCATGAAGCCGATCTCCGACGAGGAGGTCGAGAAGTTCAAGCAGAACCTTCAGGCCCTCAAGCCCGAAGATTTCTTCAAGGGCTTCGAGGGGAAGACCGGCGGCGCAGAGGAAAAGAGCTAACCCAGACGCAGAAAGTTATGTGCCTACCGTTCGTGCTGATCCTGAGCCAGGTCGAAGGATCGAAGCACGAACGAGACGCCACACCGATTCGCCCTTCGACAGGCCTGTCCTGAGCGACGTTCGCCCTTCGACAAAGCCTGTCCTGAGCGACGTTCGCCCTTCGACAAGCTCAGGACGAA
>CAYJSX010000025.1:0-11709 GCA_964372575.1 uncultured Planctomycetia bacterium | reverse complement strand
CCCTGGCTGGTGGAGCAGGGCTGTGAACAGGGCAAGATGGCGTGGGATCGTCCGATTGCGATCCGATCCCGGGCGTTGGATCAGAATCTCTCCATCCCCTTGACCCGCTTCGCTCGGGTAATCTCCTCTCCCCCTGGGCAAGGCGAGACGCAACCCTCCACCCGCTTGACCCAGCAGGAGCGCCAGTACACGGTGGCGCTGGCCGGCGGGACAGGGGCGGCGGCCGGCTGGCTCCTCTTTGGCCTGACCGTCGGCTGGGCGCGGCACCTGGCCTCTTTGTTTTCGGTGACGGTGACATGGGGAGTGGGCCTTTTTCTCTTGGGGCAGTTGCTGGTGGGCATCTTGCAAACCATAGTGAGGATGCAACGATAACAGATAAGCACGCCGATTTTGTGCACCTGCACGTCCACAGCCAGTACTCCCTGCTGGACGGCGCCTGCCGAAGCCAGGAGCTGGCCGAGGCGGCCCGGCATCACCGGATGCCGGCGCTGGCCCTGACCGATCATGGAAACCTTTTCGGGGTGATCGAGTTTTACGAGGCCTGCATGAAGGCCGGGGTCAAGCCGATCATCGGCGTGGAGGCCTACATCGCGCCCGGCTCCCGGCATGAGAAGCAGGCCCGAGGGATTCAGGATGCCTCTTTTCACCTGATCCTCCTGGCCAAGGACGAGGCCGGCTATCGGAATCTGCTCAAGCTCATATCGCTGGCCCACACCGAGGGCTTTTACTATCGGCCCCGGATCGACAAGGAGCTCCTTGTCCGATATTCGAAGGGCTTGATCTGCCTCTCGAGCTGCCTTCAGGGAGAGGTCAGCTACTGGATGGTTCGGGGTGAGGAGGCCAAGGCCCGACGGGCGGCCGAAGAGCTCTCGGTCCTCTTCCCCAAGGGAGATTTCTACCTGGAGATCATGGACCACGGCATTCCAGACCAGCGCAAGGTGATTCCAGGGCTTCTCCGGTTGGCCCAGTCGATGGATCTGCCGCTGGTGGCGACCAACGACCTCCACTACTTGGAGAAATCACAGGCCCGGGCCCACGAGGCCCTCCTGTGCATCCAGACTCAGACGACCCTGGACGATCCGAAGCGCTTTCGCTTCGACACGGATGAGTTTTACTTCAAGTCCCCTCAAGAGATGGCCGCCCTCTTTTCTGAGCTGCCTCAGGCCCTCAGGGCGACCCGGGAGATCGCCGAACGCGCCAACGTGGAGCTCGCCTTCAACGAGCTGCACCTGCCTCAATTTACCCCGCCCGAGGGCAGGGGCCAGGAAGAATATTTGAGGGAGCTGGTGGAAGAAGGTTTTAAGAAGCGCTACGCCCAGGCCCCACCCAGCGTGCGCCAACGCCTGGAGCACGAGCTCTCGATCATCACCAAGACCGGCTTTACGAGTTATTTCCTGATCACCTGGGACGTGGTCCATTACGCCAAATCCAGGAAGATCCCGGTGGGGCCGGGCAGGGGGTCGGCGGCCGGCTCTGTGGTGAGCTACTGCCTGGGGATCACCGACCTGGATCCAATCCAGCACGACCTGATCTTTGAGCGCTTCCTGAATCCGGAACGCCTCTCCATGCCGGACATCGACATCGATTTCTGCTACGAGCGCCGCCCCGAGGTGATCGACTACGTGGTTTCCCGGTACGGCAAGGGCAACGTGGCCCAGGTGATCACCTTCGGAACGATGCAGGCCAAGGCGGTGGTCCGGGACGTGGCCCGGGCCCTCGGGCTCTCCTACCCGGAGGCGGATCGCATCGCCAAGATGATCCCCTTCGAGATGAACATGACCTTAAAGCGGGCCGTGGATTTGGTCCCGGATCTTAAAGAGATGATCCGCTCCGACCCGAGGGTCCAGGAGCTGATCGATATCTCGATGGTGCTGGAAGGCCTGACCCGGCACGCCTCCACCCATGCCGCCGGGGTCGTGATCGCCGACGGGGACCTGACCGATTACGTGCCCCTCTTTAAAGGCTCGGACGATCAGATCTCCACCGGCTACGCGATGGAGGCCCTGGAGAAGATAGGGCTCCTTAAGATGGATTTCTTAGGTTTAAGGACCCTTACCGTGATCGAAGAGACGGTCAAGCTCGTTCAGCAGATCCAGGGGATCCGGGTGGAGATCGATACGATTCCGCTCACCGATCCAAAGACTTATCAGCTCCTTTCCAGGGTCGAGGCCACCGGTCTGTTTCAGCTGGAGTCAAGCGGCATGCGGGACCTGTTGAAGCGCTTGAAGCCCGAGCGGCTGCAGGACCTGACGGCCCTCTTGGCCCTGTTTCGGCCTGGCCCCATCGGATCCGGGATGGTGGACGACTTCATCCGGCGAAAGAACGGCCAGCTCCAGGTGACGTACGACCATCCGGCGCTTGCGCCGATCCTCCAGGATACCTACGGAACGCTGGTCTTTCAGGAACAGGTGATGCGGATCGCCCACGAGCTGGCCGGCTTCAGCCTCACCCAGGCCGACCACCTTCGACGTGCCATGGGAAAGAAGATCCCGGAGGTGATGGATCAGATCCGCCAGGAGTTCATAGCCGGCTGCGTCAAGAATGGGGTGGGCCGTCCCCTGGCCGAGAAGATCTTTGACAAGATCGCCTACTTTGCTGGTTACGCCTTCAACCGGGCCCACTCGGCCGCCTACGCGATGATCTCTTACCGGACGGCGTACCTGAAGGCCAATTATCCCCTCGAGTTCATGACGGCCCTGCTCACCAGCGAGCGGGACAACACCGACAAGATCGCCCAGTACGTGGAGGAGGCCCGGCGGATGGGGATCCCCATCCTGCCTCCAGATGTCAACCAAAGCTTCGCCCGCTTCACGGTGGAGGCCGGATCGATCCGGTATGGCCTGCTGGGAATCAAGAATGTGGGGGAAGGGGCGATCGAGTCGATCATCCAAGCCCGCGGCCGTTGCGGGCCTTTTAAGAGCCTGGTTCAGTTCTATGAAGAGGTTGATTCCCGATTGGTGAACCGCAAGGTAATCGAATCGCTCATCAAGTGCGGGGCCATGGACTCTCTCAAGCTCCACCGCTCACAGCTTCTGGCGATCCTGGAGCGGGCCATGGAGCTGGGGGCGACTCGGCAGAAGGAGCGGGGCGGCGGACAGCTCTCCTTCTTTGAGGTTTTTGGCAGCGGGGGGCAACCGCAGGCCTCCTCTCTGGAGGTTCCAAATCTTCCGGAGTGGCCTGAGCCTCAGCTCCTCTCTTTTGAGAAGGCCCTCTTGGGCTTTTACTTGACCGGCCATCCCCTTTCCCAGTACCGGCATCTCATCAAGCTTTTAACCTCTGCCACCATAGGGAATTTAAGCCGGATGGGGGAAGGAGAAGAGGTGACTTTAGGCGGCCTGTTGACCCGGGTCAAGGTAACCACCACCAAGAGGGGCAACGAGCGGATGGCGATTGTCTGGCTGGAAGATTTTGAAGGGAAGATCGAGGCGTTGATCTTCCCCAAGCTCCTGCCGCAGGTGGAGCAGGCCTTAAAGGTGGACGCGGCGGTTCTGGCCACAGGCCGGGTGAGTTTGAGAGAAGACAAGCCCAAGCTGTTGGCCTCGGATCTCGTCTTGCTGGAGGAGGCCTGGAAGAGGAAGGTCCAGGGGCTTCAGATCCGGTTGAGGGCCGATGCGGACCGCCAGACGGTGGAATCTCTGCAGAAGACCCTCAAGGAGCATCCCGGAGAGATTCCGGTGGAGCTCTCGGTGGGAAATGGTCACAACGGGGCTGTCCGCATTGCGGTGGGAAGCGCCCTTCGGGTGGCTGCCTCGGCCCAGCTGCTTTTGTCGTTGATCGAGCTCTTAGGGCCGCAGGCCGTTACGCTCAAAAAACAGTAAGGGGGAGGCCAAACCAAGGCGATGACAAAAAAAGACATCGTGATCAAGGTTGCCGACGCCACCGACCTCAAGCAGCTGGTGGTCAAACGGGTCGTGCAGAAGACGCTCGATACCCTCGTGGCTGCCTTAAGCCGCGGGGAAACGGTTGAGCTGCGGAATTTCGGCATCTTCAAGGTCAAGTCGCGCAAGGGAAGGACAGGGCGCAACCCGCGCACCGGTGAAAAGGTGCCGGTCCCTCCTAAGCGGGTGGTGGTCTTCAAGCCGGGCCTCATCATGAAGCGAGACATCCGCTGATAAAAGCAGCGATCAGCGAATAGCGAAGAGCGAATGGCTGCCCTGAAGGCCCTGGGGGGTACCAGCGATACCTTCCCGGAAGAGGCGTCTCGCTGGCAGAGATTGGAGGCCAGTGCCCGGGAGATCCTCGCCCTTTACGGATACCAGGAGGTTCGGACTCCTCTCCTGGAGGAGGCGGCGGTCTTTACACAGTCCCTGGGCCAGAGCGATGAGATCGTCACCAAGCAGATGTATCTCTTGAAGGATCGGGGAGGCCGCGAGCTGGCGCTTCGGCCTGAGGGGACGGCCCCGGTCGTGCGGGCCTTCGTGGAAAGGGGCTTAGACAAGACCGGCGGGTTGACCCGGCTCTATTACCTGGGCCCCATGTTTCGGGCCGAGCGCCCGCAGGCCGGACGGAAGCGCCAGTTTCACCAGTTGGGGGTGGAGGTCTTTGGGACGGCCAGCCCTTACCAGGACGCGGAGGTGCTGCTCCTGTTGACCCGGCTGCTCTGTGAATGGAGAATGAAAGATTGGACCTTGAAGATCAACTCGATCGGCTGCCAGGGAGATCGGGCCCGGATCCTTTCGGACCTGAAGAGCCGCCTCACGCCCCATCGCCAGAAGCTGTGCAGGGACTGCCAGGTCCGACTCGAGAAGAATCCCCTGCGGATCCTGGACTGCAAGAAGGCCGACTGTCAAAAGGCGACCGACGGGGTCGATTTCTCCAAGGCGGTCTGCGAGGCCTGTGCCGCGCAGTTTATCCAGTTGACCGAGTCTCTGTCGCTTCTTCAAGTGAAGTTTGTTCGAGACCCCCATCTGGTTCGGGGATTGGACTACTACACCCGGACCACCTTTGAGGTGGAGCACCCTGCCTTAGGCGTGCAGAATGCCATAGGCGGCGGAGGCCGGTACGACGATCTGGTTGCGCGGATGGGAGGGCAGCCGGTGCCGGCGATCGGCTTTGCCCTGGGGTTGGAAAGGGTTTTGATGGCCCAAGAAAAAGAGGTCCCGAACGATTCGCCGGATCTTATGGGCGCAAAGGTTTTTGTGGCGACGGTTGATTTCAACGACGTCCCTCTCGCCATGGTCCTGGCCGAGGGGGTGCGGCGCCATGGGATTTCCTGCGTGGCCAACTTGGATGACCGCCCGTTGAAGCGCCAACTCGAGCAGGCCCAGAAGTGGCGCTGCCAAGTCGTTGCGATTCAGGGAGAGTCAGAGAGGCTCAAAGGGGTCGTTGCCCTTAAGCAGATGGCCAGCCGCACGCAGATCGAGGTCCCGGAGGGCCACTGGTTCTCCAAGCTCCAGGAGCTTTTAAAAAGTTGACAAAGTTTTCAACAATTGGTGCCTGGCACCAATTGTGGATAACTTGGCGATGAGACGGACACATACTTCTGGAACCTTGAACGAGAAGGCGATCGGGCAGAAGGCGGGGCTCTGCGGTTGGGTCCATCGGCGGCGCGATCATGGGGGGCTGATCTTCATCGATGTAAGAGACCGCTGGGGCTTAACCCAGGTGGTCTTCAATCCCACGGAGAATGCCGCGCTCCATACGCAGGCCAAGGAGCTTCGGCCTGAGTTCTGTGTGGCCGTAGAAGGGGTAGTGGCCGAGCGCCCGCCAGGGACCGAGAATCCGAAGCTGGCCACCGGAACCATCGAGGTTCGGGCGACCGTTCTCACGGTCTTAAACCCCTCGCTCACCCCTCCCTTTGAGATTGCCGATGAGGGGCCCTGTGAAGAGGAACTCAGGTACACCTACCGGTATCTGGACCTTCGCCGGCCCTCGATGGCCAAGCGCCTCATCCTCCGCCACCAGATCGTCCAAGTGATCCGCCACGTCTTGGATCGAGAGGGATTTATCGAGGTGGAGACGCCCATCCTCACCAAGTCCACCCCGGAGGGGGCCAGGGATTATCTCGTTCCCAGCCGGCTCAATCCCGGCTGCTTCTACGCCCTGCCGCAGTCGCCGCAGTTGTTCAAGCAGCTTTTGATGGTGGCCGGCCTGGATCGCTACTACCAGATCGCCCGCTGTTTCAGGGACGAGGACCTTCGGGCAGACCGCCAGCCGGAGTTCACTCAGCTGGATCTGGAGATGTCCTGTGTGGATGAGGAGGCGATCTTTTCGGTGATCGAACGGGTTTTCCAGGCGGTCTGGAGGGAGATTCTCCAGCAGCCCCTGCAGGCGCCCTTTCCGAGACTCCCTTATGCCGAGGCGCTGGAGCGCTTCGGTACCGATAAACCGGATCTCCGCTTCGCGATGGAATTGGTGGATTTGACGCCCCTGTTTTCCGGGACAACCTTTGAGCGGTTTGAGCAGGTCCTGAAGGCCGGCGGGACGATCAAGGGTCTTTTGGTTGCCGGTGCGGCTGCTTCTTTAAGCGGAAAGGCCGTGGATCATCTGACCGACCTGGCCAAGGCCAGTGGTGCTCAGGGGCTGGTGACGATTCGCGTCACCCCGGAGGGACTCCTCTGCCCCATGACCAAGCACCTGGGGGAGGAGGCGTTGAAGAGAGTCGTCTCCCTTTGCCAGGGGAAGGTGGGGGATCTCCTCTTGATGGTGGCGGGGTCCCAAGAGGTTGCTTGGGGGAGTCTGGGGGCCTTGCGGGTTCACCTGGCGAATGAACTGGGGATGATCCCTGAAAACCAATTTTCCTTTCTCTGGGTGGTGGATTTCCCCCTCTTTCGCTACAACCCGGACCAGAAGTGCTGGGAGTCGGAGCACCACCCCTTCACCGCTCCCAAGGAGGAGGACCTTCCCCGCTTGGCAAGTGATCCGGCAACGGTGCGGGCCCGCTCGTACGATCTGGTGGTCAATGGCACCGAGCTGGGCTCCGGCTCCATCCGAATTCACCGGCGGGAGATCCAAGAAGAGATCTTCCGGATACTGGGGATCCCTCAGGCCGAGGCCGAGAGCCGATTTGGTTTCCTCCTTAAGGCCTTTGGCTACGGCGCCCCACCCCACGGCGGATTCGCCCCGGGGCTGGATCGGCTGGCGGCCTTGATCACAGACAGCCCCTCCATCCGGGAAGTGATCGCCTTTCCAAAAACCCAGAAGGCGGTCGATCTGATGACCGGGGCCCCGAGCCCCGTGGCAGAGGCCCAGTTGAAAGAGGTTGGAATTTCTTTAAGGAAGCGCGCCATTTAAAAAGGAGAAGACGATGAAACAACCATTTCACCTATGCTTAACCGTTCCCTTGATCCTCTCCCTGATGGGCTGTGCCCGGATTACTTCTTCCGTGGTGGAGAAAGAACGGGTGGATCAGGAGATGAAAGGAAACCGCGGCTATCTGAAGGGCAAACCCCCCACGGCGCCCCCCGAGCGCAAGAGGACCCGAAGGATCCTCCAGACCGACATCGAGTTGGCCACCCCTCACGAACTGAATCCCTGGCAGGCCAAGAAGGCCGCGGCGGGCCCTGTCGCGACAGCCCCTTCTGCCCCGGTCGCGGCGCCCCCTGGGGTGGAGGAGCTCCCCTTCGAGGAGGATTGGGAGGAGGAGCCCCTGGTGGAGGAGGTCGCGCGACCTTCTGCCGTGCCCGAGAAGCCTGCGACCACCTACACGGTCCGGAAGGGAGATACCCTGGAGAAGATCGCCGACAAGGTCTATGGCGATTCCAAGAAATGGCGTCGGATCTTCGAGGCCAACCGGGACCGCTTAAGCGGCCCCAACCGGATCTATCCAGGGCAGAAGCTCGCGATCCCTGCCCAGGAGGAAGAAGCCACCACGCGCAAGGGTTCATCGGGCGACCTCAAATAGAGATGGAAAAGTCGTTCCATCTCCTCTCGGACCACGAGGCGGCCACCCTCTTTGGTTTGCACGATGAGCACCTCAAGCTCATCGAGGCAGGCCTGGGGGTGAAGGTCGCTGCCCGCGGCAATCAGATGACCCTCTCCGGTTCGGAGAAGGCGGTGGCGAAGGTTTCCCATCTGGTGGAGCAGCTTCTGGAGGTGATCCGCTCCGGCCGCCACCTGGCGCGGCATGAGGTGGTTTACGCGATCCGTTCTCTGGAGTCGGAGGACTTGGTGGACCTCAAGCCGATCTACCTCGAGAAGATTGAGGTTCTCTCCAAGCGGCAGTTTGTCTCGCCCCGCACGGCCGGCCAGAAGGCCTATGTGGATGCGATTCGGCGCCACGACATCGTCTTTGCCATCGGGCCGGCCGGCACGGGAAAGAGCTATTTGGCGGTGGCGATGGCGGTGAATACCTTGAAGAATCAGGAGGTTTCTCGGATCATCCTCACCCGTCCGGCGGTGGAGGCGGGAGAGTCGCTGGGCTTCCTGCCCGGGACGTACGAGGAGAAGGTGGCCCCCTATTTGAGGCCCCTGTACGACGCCCTGTACGACATGATGGATATCGATCGGATCCAGCGCTCTCTGGATCGGGGCGTTCTGGAGGTGGCTCCGCTGGCCTACATGCGGGGCCGGACCCTGAACGACTCCTTTGTGATCCTGGATGAGGCGCAGAACTCCACCCCTGAACAGATGAAGATGTTCTTGACCCGGCTTGGCTTCGACTCCAAGGCGGTGATCACCGGCGACATCACCCAATCGGATCTGCCGGCAGGGAAGGTCTCCGGCCTGGTGCATGCCCGGGAGGTCTTAAAGGGAATAGAGGGGATCGGCTTCATCGAGTTTAAGGCCAGCGATGTCGTGCGCCACGAGCTGGTTCAAAAGATCCTCCAGGCCTATGACAGAAACGGCGGAAAAGGACGAGGTGTCGCCCCTTAAGCGTTCCGTAAACCGCTTCGCCCACGTCGTCTGGATCGCGTTGGGGGTTACGGTGATGGCCCTCTTTTTGGCCGGAACCTTCCAGGCGGTCCCTCCCCTGTGGGGAGAAGGGGAGGTGGCGCCCCGCACCGTCTACGCGGCTTTCCCCCTTACCTTCCTGGAAGCAGGCCAACAGCCGGTTGCCGTTGAACGGGGAGAGCTGTTGGCAACCCGAGGCCAGCGACTGACGGCCCAGCAGGCCCAGCGCCTGAGGGCCTATGCTCGGGCGTCGGCGACCCAGGGTTCGGCGGCCCGATGGGGGGGCGCCCTGATCTTCTCTCTCATCCTGACCGGGATCGCGGTGGCGTATGGGTTGCGCTTTGAGGAGGATCGGCTGAAGAAGGCGAACCGAGTGGCCCTTCTCGTTTTGACGGTAAGCATCGTTTTGGCCCTGACGCGGCTCATCCAGGGTTCAGAGCTCTTGATGGAATGGATCCCCACGGCGACCACGGCCCTTCTCTTATCGATGCTCCTCGCCCAGAGGCTGGCCATGGCGATGGGGCTGCTGACCGTCTTTGCCGTCGCGCTGGCAATCCAGGCCGATCTGCCGTGGCTGGTGGGAGCGAGCTTCGGCGTTTTTGTGGGGGCTTACGCGGCACCCCGGATACGCCGAAGGATTCATTTCTTCAGGGCAGGGGCCTTCACCGGATTGGCCCAAGGGGCGGTTCTCCTGGCCGCCCACCTGCTGATGGCCACACCGCTGGCCGGCGCCCTGCCCCATGCCCTGGCAGGGACGGCGAGCGGTCTGGTCTCGGCCCTCATCACCTTTTGCCTTCTGCCGCTGGCCGAATCGGCCTTTGGGTTGATCACCGATGTTTCTCTCCTGGAACTTTCGGATCTCAATCATCCCCTCTTGAAGGAGCTCTCCGTGAAGGCACCCGGGACCTACCACCACAGTCTGCTCGTGGCCTCTTTGGCCGAGGCGGCCAGTGCGGCCATCGGGGCCAATCCGCTGTTGGCCCGGGTGGGCTGCACCTTTCACGATGTGGGAAAGATGCTCCACCCCGAATATTTCATTGAGAATCAACCGCCGGAGGGCTCCCGGCATGAGCATCTGACCCCTTCGGTCTCCACCCTGGTCATCCAGAACCACGTCAAGGATGGAATCGAGCTGGCCCGAAGGCATCGTTTGAACCCCACGATCATCGACTTTATCCCAGGCCACCACGGGACCGGCGTCATCTATTACTTTTACCACCGGGCCCTGGAAGAGGTAGAAGACGAAACCAAGCTTAAGGAAGAGCGCTTTCGCTACCCAGGCCCCAAGCCCCGGGGCCGCGAGACGGCGGTGGCCCTTCTGGCCGATTCGGTGGAGGCGGCAACCCGCGCCATGAAGGAGAAGACGCCTGAGCAGCTCGGGGAGGTGGTGCGCCGAGTGGTGAACAACAAGTTCATCGATGGGCAGCTGGATGAGTGCGACCTGACCCTGAAGGATCTTCATCGGATCTCCGACACCTTCATTCGGGTCCTGGGGGGCATCTATCACAGCCGGATCGAGTACCCGCCGGACCCCCAAGAAGAAGAGCAAGTCGGATGACCGCCCCAGCCGCCCGCCTGCCGGACAGGCAGGGACAGACAGGCTGCAGGAGGGGCCCCTGCGACGGGGATGGCCCGGAGGGCACCTCCGGAGGCCGCGCGGGCATGGTTCCCCAAGAAGATCTGTCCTCGGAGAGCGCGGCCGAGGACAGAGTGAGCCCGACTCGCTGGGTCGGGCGAACGATGCCCGAGGGCCGCCCCAAGCAGGGGTTTCCTGCAGCCTACACCTCCCCGCATCCTCGGGGAGTTGACAAGACGGAGTAGGGGTGTGATGGCGGTGGAGGTGAGGAATGCGCAGCGGAAGGTGCGGCTCAACCTGCGCGGCCTGCGCGGGGTGGCGAGCGGGCTGCTCAAAGAGATGGGGCTGGCCGAGGGCGACCTGTCGATCTTGTTGACCGATGACCAGCAGATGGCCGAGATCCACGGCAGGTGGCTGGGGATCAAGAGGTCTACCGACGTGCTGAGTTTCCCCCAGCAACCCAACGGCCCGGTACCTGCCCGCCAGCGACCGCTGTTGGGCGACGTGGTGATCTCGGTGGAAACCGCGGCGCGCCGCTCGGCTCCTGGTCGGAGCAGACCCCAACGGGTGGACGCCGAAGTCACACGGTGTTTGATCCACGG
The DNA here is from genome assembly GCA_964372575.1 of uncultured Planctomycetia bacterium. Taxonomy (GTDB): domain Bacteria; phylum Omnitrophota; class Gorgyraeia; order 1-14-0-20-64-10; family 1-14-0-20-64-10; genus JACOVG01. The sequence continues at coordinate 699 of CAYJSX010000025.1, read as the reverse complement.
CCTCCTGCACCTGGCCGGTTTTGACCACGCGCGGGCCGGCGATCGCAAGGAGATGAACCGACTGGCCCGTCGCCTTCAGCAAGCGGTAGAACGGGGATGACCCCACGCCCTTCCAAGAGGAGGATTTTGGTTGCGGTGGTTGAGCCCTTAACCGATTTTTTAACCAGCTGCCGCTACGCCTTAAGGGGACTGCGTTTTGCCGCGCGCTCTCAACGGAATTTCCGACTCCACCTTCTGGCCGCCGCGGCGGTCCTGGCCGCGGGCTTAAGTCTACGGGTGAGTCCCTTGGAATTTTCGGTTCTGCTGACGATGATCAGCCTGGTCATTCTGGGTGAGCTTTTCAACACGGCGCTGGAGATGATCCTCAACCTGATGGAGGCCAGAGACCACCCGGTGGCCCGGGCCGCCAAGGATGTGGCGGCCGCCTCTGTCCTGATGGCTGCTGCAGGCTCGGCGCTGGTAGGGCTGGTGATCCTGGGCCCGCCCCTCCTCCGGAGGCTCGCGCCATGACCCCCTCCGGCCGTCCCTCGATGTCAGCCCGTAAGCTCGGGGTCCTGTCAAGGGGCAGCTTGAGCATCCGGATGCCAGATCGGCCACACCTCGGTGTCAGGCCATCCCTTGGCTGCAGGAGGGGCCCCGGCGAGGGGATGGCCCGGAAGCGCACCTCCGGAGGCCGCGCGGGCAGGGTTCCCCCAGAAG
>CAYJSX010000024.1:0-11820 GCA_964372575.1 uncultured Planctomycetia bacterium | reverse complement strand
CTGGCACCCTCTGACCAGTTTCCTCAAGCCATCCGAAAGCGATCCGCTGGCCTTCCGGACCGCCCTCCAAAAACTCCACACGCTCCCCCACAAGGGCTGCTCCAGCGGATCCAGGATCGCCCGCAGGGCCACCCAAGGAACGCCGGCCTCCAGGGCGGCCTGGGCCACCCCCGAGGTTTCCATCTCCACCGCCAGCGCCCCGAACGAGCGGCCCAGCTCCTCTTTCGTCTGGGGATCTGAAACAATCCGGGGAACCGTCACGAATCTTCCGGATTTAAAAGAGCCGTTTCCAGGCGCGCGCCGAGGAATAAAGGCCCGGCCCGAAGCAAGGTCGAGCGCCTCTTCGGCCCAGACCAGATCTCCCACCTTCAGGCCGGGCTGAGTTCCCCCCGCGAACCCGGTGCTTACCACGAGGCGATAGCGCCCGGACTCCAAGGCCCGCGCCGCGGCCCGATGGGCAGGGGCCCCGCCCATCCCGGTGAAGACGAGATTCACCCCCGCAGGCAGACTCCTCGAAAAGAAGGAAAGCTCCCTTCGAAACGCCGCCGCCACCAGAATTCGACCTTCACCCGCGGCCGTTCCTCGCATATCCATTTTCCCTAAACCAATCGACCGCCTTCCTCAGGGCCCCTTCGACCGGGCCTTGAGGAAGGCCTAGCTCTCGAACCGCCTTAGAGGAATCGAAGTACATCTTCTTGGCCGCCATCCGGACCCCTTCCCAGGGGATGCGGGGGCTCTTCCGGGTGAGGCAACTTAATCCGGTACTCACCCCGGCCAGCCCCAAGGCCACCGGCCGCGGAATCCGAACCCGGGGCGCTGGAATCCCGGAAATGGCGCTCAAGAGATCGAGGATCTCTTTCAAGCTCAAGTTCCGACTTCCCAGGATGTATCGCTCGCCGGGGCGGCCCTTGGCCATCGCCAAGAGGTGCCCGGCCGCCACATCCTCCACATCCACCAGGTTCAATCCGGTATCCACGTAGGCGGGCATCCGGCTGTTTAAGAAGTCCACGATCATCTGACCGGTGGGGGTGGGCTTGATGTCGTGGGACCCCACGGGGGTGGAGGGATTCACGATGACCACGTCCAGTCCCTCTCGAACCGCCTGGCGGGCCTCGGCCTCGGCCAAGAATTTTGAGCGCTTGTAATGCCCGATCATGTCGGCCAGGGTCACAGGGGTCTCCTCGGTGCCGGCCTGACCGTCCCCTGGGCTGCCCAGGGCGCCGACCGTGGAGGTGTAGACGACCCGCTCCACCTTCGCCTTCAGGGCCGAGCGCAGGAGATTTCGAGTTCCCTTGACGTTGACCTCGTACAAAACCCAGGGGTCCGGGGCCCAGAGCCGGTAATCGGCCGCCGCGTGGTAGAGGAAGCGGCAGCCCTTCAAGGCCTCTTCCAAGGAGGAGCCATCGGTGAGGTCTCCAAACACCCGCTCCACGGCCAGGCCCTCCAGATTCTTCAGGGAGCTGCCGCGCCTGACCAGAACCCGAACCGCCTCTCCTTGGGCCAAAAGCCGTCGGGCCAAGTGGCTGCCCACAAAGCCGGTGGCCCCGGTAACTAAGGTTAACCGATCCGCTTGACTCATTCCCTGGAGAACTCCACCAGCCCCAGACCGACCCAGGTCAGCTCCCGCGCCCGCCGGATGAGCCCCAAGGCCAAGGCCGTCACGGCATTGATCCCCAGGGTAGCACAGATCACGATGGCGAATCCCTCGTTGGCCCCCAGGCCGGCCGGAATCAGAAAGGCCCCGCTCCTGAGCAGGACCCAGAGCGACTCGATCGTCCAGGCGGTGGCCCAGGAAACAGGAATCCCCAAGAAGGTAAGGATGAGATACACCTCCACCACCCCGGCCATCCAACCCAGGAAGGCAAAGGCGATCGACCAGAAAAGGGCCTTGGGCGAGCCCCGGTAAAACTTGGTGATCGCCTCATCCCACTCCTCAAGCCTCTGGCCTGCCCGCGCCCATCCCCTGGGAAAAAACCTCTCGAAGAATTTCAATCCCCTGGAGAAGGGCCGGATGAACTGCACCGTGAGAAACAGGGCCAGAAGGCCGCACAAAACCGGAAAGATAATTCCCACCCAGCCGGCAAGAGGTGGTGGAATCGGCTCGGTCGCCATGGCCACCGCCAGCCCTGTCAGAATGAAGAGCAGCATCGCCAAGGTGAAGGTGGTCTTGGCGACTACCACCGACGCCATCCCGTCGGCCAGGGGCACCCCGTGGCGGCGCGCCAACAGCAGCGCCTTGATCGGTTCCCCGCCAATCCAGGCCATTGGGGTCACATAATTGACCGCCTCTCCCACCAGGCGGGCGCGCAAGAGGTCATCCCATCGGACGCGGCTGCGGCTGGGGCCGTTTAAGGCAAAGCTCCAGCCCAGCGTATCCAGGCCAAAGATCACCCCGTAAAAGAGGAGGATCAGCCCAAACCGCCAATGAAAATGGGCCAGCATCTGGCCCAAGGTCGTCAAATCCTGCTGGGAAAGGATCCAGAGAAAGATCCCCACCCCGACGATCCCTCCCAGCCGCCGCAGCGAACGCACCGCTGGCTAGCTCCTGAAAGCCGCCCGGGCAAGGACGCCCAAGGCGGAAGAGACCCAGGCGCCCACCATCCCGGCCCACAGCAGCCAAGCCATCGGCCCGACAAAGGCCGAGGCCAGCACCACCAAGGCAAAGTCGCCGCGGGCGACGGCCTTGATCCTTCCGGATAAGGACACAGTGGTCTCCTCGAGGGGAGGATCCGGATGGAGCCAGGCCCCGCGGCCCCTCTTCTTCACCTCCCCCATCACGTAGAAGAGGTAGGTGAGGAAGACGCCGATTGCCGCCAGGATCCCCAACGTCTCCCAGCCGGCCTCCGGCTCGCTTCGGGCCAGGCCCCACGCCAGCGACAGGAAGAAGGCGATGTGAATGAAACAATCGGTGATCAAATCGATCCAGCTCCCCAGGCCGCTGATCAACCCCTTCATCCGGGCCAGCTCTCCGTCGCAGTTGTCCAGGATATACGAAGCCTCAAACCAGAGGGCGCCCCAGAGCCATCCGGCAGGCGTGCCTTGAAGGAAATTCCAAGCGGCCGCGAGCCCGCATCCGAGGGAAAGCCCGGTCACCTGGTTTGGCGACAGCGGCAGTTGGGCGAGCCACGGCGTCAGGGCCTGCGAGAGGTTCCGGTTCAATGGCAGCTTCACCATGGCTTAATGCTTTACGGGCGGGGGTGGGGGAGGAGTGACGACGACCTTGAGCGTCTTCATGAAGCCCTCCAGGTCGCTTTGAAGCAGCCCGCCCATGTGGGCCACCCGGAAGATCTTCCCTTTGAGCTCGCTCTGCCCCGCGTAAATCACAAAGCCCGCCCTTTTAAGCCGATCGTGCAGCTGCTGATAGGTCAGCCACTTGGGCACCCAAAGAGAAGTCAAGGTGTTGGAGATGATCCCTTCATCCAAAACAAAGCCGAGGCCCAGCTTCTTAAAGCCCTGGCGCAGGAAGAAAGCCCTCTGGCGGTATTTGGAAATCCGTTCCTTGACCCCCTCTCGGATCAGCTCATCCAGGGCCGCGTGGAAGGCAGCGAAGAGGGGAACGGCCGGTGTAAAGGGAGGATCTCCGGCATCCTGGGCCTGGAGGGTTGTGCCCAAATCGAGGTAGAGACTGCGGGGCTTGAGCTTCGCCACCCGGGCCGCTTCCTCCTGCTGGATCAAAACAAAGGACAGGCCTGGCACGCTGTGCAGGGCCTTGCCGGCCGAGCCGACGCACAAACCGATGTTCGCCCTGGCCAGGTCGAGCTTTTCAGCGCCCAAGCTGCTGATCGCATCCACCAGAAACCGCCGGCGAAATTTCTTCGCCAGGGCCCCCACTTCTTCGACCGGGGTTAAGACGCCGGTGGAGGTCTCGGGGTGGACCATCGCCACGGTGCCGATGTCCCTTGCCCTCTTTAAGGCCCCTGAGATCCGGCTCAAATCCGGGCGCTCGGTGATGGGGGAACGGATCTCCACCAGGGGAAGTTCATGGATCTTGGCGATCCGGGCAATCCGAGAGCCGTAGACGCCGTTGTTGATGACGAGGAGCTTCTTGCCTGGCTCCAGCGAGGCCAGGACCGCGGACTCCAGGGCGGCGGAACCCGAGCCGCTAAAGATGGCCACCGTGTAGCGGCCTCCCAATCCAAAGGCATGCAGGAGCTTGGCCCGAAGGGTGGAGAGCATCTCGGTAAACTCCGGCTCCCGGTGGCAGAGGTCCGGCCCAGCCAGGGCCGATCGGACGTGCTGGCTGGTCATCACAGGGCCAGGGCACAGAAGAACCTGCCGCCTCTCCCGAGCCCTTGGGGGCTGGACCTTCTTGGGCTCGGCGGGCTTCTGGGGCTCCTGCGCCGGCACCTGGGGGACCTGGGCCGCCTTCTTGGGCTGGTGCGCCAGTTTTGGCCTGCGCATCCTTCTTACCCGGCGCATCCTCCTGGCCCTGCGTAGTCTCCTCGCCTTTCGCGCCCTTACGAAGGCCCTCAGCGCTTTTCTTGCCCGCGCCTTTCTGCCGCCACGCTTCTTGGGAAGCCGACGCTTCTTTCTCACTGTTTCACCACCAGGCTAAATCGCTGGCTGATCTCGTAAGGAGTCAGCCGAATCCGCTCCGGGGGTGGCGTGGCATCTGGCCGGCACTTCACCAGCAAAAAGACAGGCCCTGCGGCCCGACGCACCCTTCTAAAGCACTCTAAAAGCTGTTGTCGGTTTTCCACCGTCTCGACCACCGGATAGCCGCAGGCCCTGGCCAAGGCGTCCAGTGGGACCTGGCCGGAAAGGGTCGGCTGATTCCCCGTGGAGGCGAAGGCCTCGTTGTCAAAGACGAGGTGAATGAAATTCCTGGGCCTTAACGAGCCGGCCAGCGGCAGGTTGCCCAATCCCATCAGCACCGATCCATCTCCATCAAAGACCACGACCCTCTTGTCAGGGCGGTTCATGGCAATTCCCAACCCTAAGGAGGCGGCCAGCCCCATCGAGCCAATCATGTAAAAATTGCCCGGCCTCTCGAGGGCCGCCTGCATGTCCCGGCAGGTGTAGCCGGTGGTGCCCACCGCAAGCTCATCGGTCAGCTCTTGGGCCACCGCCTGTATCGCCTCCCTACTGGTCATGAGCCGCCCCCAGCACCCCTGGCTTGATAAAGACCGCCACCGGAATTCTCTCCTCACGCATGATCCGATCGGCCTGGCCGATCTGGGGGAGCAACTCTTTCGCCTCCGGCACAAAAACCGGGATCCCCACCTCCCTTAAGAGCTCTTCGCAGTGCCTGCCCATCACCACGTGCTCCGGCGCGTCCTTTCCCTGGAAGCCCCGGTAGCCCACCAAGAGCAGAAGGGGGATCTTGTAGATCAGGTTAAGGCTCGTCAGGGCGTTCAGACAGTAGCCGAGCCCCGAATTCTGCATCAAGACGCAGGGCCAGCGGCCGGCCAGATAAGCCCCGGAGGCCAATCCCACCGCCAAATCCTCCCGGGGCGCTGGCAGGTAGCCGGCCGGATCGTGTGAGAGCTCCTCAATGAGGGCCGCCACCAAAGAGTCGGCCACCCCGGTAAAGAAATCGAAGCCTCTGTCCTTGAGCGCCTCCAGACAGGGGGAGGTAGTGTTGGCGATCACCGGGCCACCTCTTCAAGCGCAGCCGCCTCGGGGGCCTGGGGCAGATCTCCCCATCCCCGGGTGCCAGGCCTGGCACCCTTTCCCTTTCTGGATCTTCCCAAGATATCGTTTCGAAAGGCCCGGATCATGTTCGGTAGCGACCCGGTGGCGTCCATCACGGCGGTCGGCTCATAGCCGCAGTGAACCATGCAGTCTGCGCAGCGGGGATCCCGTCCGGTTCCGTAGCGCTCCCAGGGGGTCTCATCGATCAGCTCCTTGAAGCTCTTGGCGTAGCCGTCCGACATGAGGTAGCAGGGCTTCTGCCAGCCGAAGATGTTTCGGGTGGGATTGCCCCAGGCGGTGCACTGATAATCTCGGGCGCCCTGGAGGAATTCGAGGAAGAAAGAGGAATGGTTGAAGCGCCATCTGGGGTCTGCCTCCTTTAAGATCTCCCGAAAGAGGGCCTTGGTCTGCTCGCGCTGCAGGAAATGTTCCTGATCAGGCGCCTTCTCGTAAGGGTAGCCCGGTGAGATCATCATCCCATCCACCCCGAGGTCTGTCAGAAAATCGAACATCCGCCGAAACTCGTTCGGGTCTGCCCCCAGGAAGATCGTGGTGTTGGTGGAGACCTGGAAGCCGGCCTTCTTGGCCTGCCGGATCCCCTCCACGGCCTGTTGAAAGACCCCCTTGCGGCAGACCGACTTGTCGTGTGTCTCCTCCAGGCCGTCCAGGTGAATGCTGAAGCGGAAATAGGGGCTGGGCCTGTACTCTTTCAGCTTCTTCGTTAAGAGGATGGCGTTGGTGCACAGATAGACAAACTTGCGGCGAGCCACAAGCCGGCGCGCGACCTCAGGCATCTCCGGATGGATGAGGGGCTCACCGCCCGCGATGGAGACGACCGGTGCCCCGCACTCCATCGCCGCCTCTTCGCACTCTTCTGGACTCAGGCGTTTCTTTAAGATCTCCTCTGGGTATTGAATCTTTCCGCAGCCGGCGCACTCGAGGTTGCAGCGGAAGAGGGGCTCGAGCATCAAGACCAGGGGAAAACGCTTGACCCCCTTGATCCTCTGGTTCAAGACGTAGGCGGCCACCGCCAGCCCCTGCCTCATGGAAATCGCCATCTTATCCCCCCAGGGTCACTTAAAGAACTCCCGGGCCTCGGTCAAGGCCAGCAGCGGAAAGTAAACCCGGTAGAAGTGGTACTTGAGATAAAAAACTTGGGGGAAGCCCGTTCCGGTAAAAGGGCCCTCCGGCCAACTGCCGTCCTGCGCCTGGAGGTTCAAGAGGTACTTGATTCCCCGATGGAAGGCGGGTTCGGCCACCTGATCCAGACTCATCAGGCTCATCAAGGCCCAGGCGGTTTGCGAAGGGGTGGATTCTCCCTTCCCCTTGGCCGAAGGATCGTCGTACGACCGGCAGCTCTCGCCCCAGCCCCCGTCGGGATTCTGGTGGTTCACGATCCAGCGACCGGCCTGCTGGTACCGGAGACTCTCCATCGGCTCTCCCACGGCCTTCAGGCCCCTTAAGGCCAGCCACGTCCCGTATAAGTAGCTGACGCCCCAGCGCCCAAACCAGGTGCCATCCGACTCCTGCTGGATCTTAAGATACCGCACGGCCCGCTCCAGGGCCGGATGACCCCGCCGAAATCCGGCCAGGGCCAACAGCTCCAGGATCCGGCCGGTGATGTCCGGGCAGGAAGGGTCGAGCATCGCGTTGTGATCGGCAAATGGAAAATGGGTGAGGGCCACCCGGTTGTTGTCCTTATCAAAAGAGCTCCATCCCCCGTCTTGGTTTTGCATGCTCAGGATCCAATCGAGGTTCCGGCGGAAGAGCCCATCCGATGGCGAGCACAGGCCGCTGTGCGCCAACCCCAAAAGGATCTGGGCGGTATCGTCCACATCCGGGTAATAAGGATTTCGAAACTCAAAGGCCCAGCCGGCCGGGCGGCCCTGGCGGTTCTTGATCCTCCAATCGCCCCACCGGCGGATCTCATTCGCCCGGATCCATTCGCCGGCCCGCTGAAACGGTTCCTGGCTGGCTCTGGTCGCCTTCCCCAAAACATAGAGCGCCAGGGCGGTATCCCAAATCGGAGGAAGGCAGGGCTGAACCTTGAGGGCCTCGCCGTCTGGAAGCTCGAGCCGGACCATCTCCTGAACCTGCGCCTCAAAAAGAGGATCGCCGTCCTGGTATCCCAACCCCCTCAAGGCAAAAACCGCATTGAGCATCGCCGGAAAGATCGCCCCCAAGCCGTCGGTGTCCACCAGGCGGTCGGTGATCCAGCGGTCGGCCTCCCGAAGGGCCAGGCCTCGCAGCGGCTTAAAGGAGGAACGCTCGTGCGCCTTCAAGATCTTGTTGGTCAAAAGGAAGAAGGCCTTCCAGAAAGTACCCCCCTTTTGGAAATTGGTGATCTGGGCCTTCTTCGCCTTCGGATCGACCCACAGCTCATCCAGGTTTAACCCGGCGGCCGCCGCCTTGGGGCGCGTGGCATAAACCACCGCCAGCGGAACCAGGATCGTTCGGGACCAGTAAGCAACCTCGTAGAGGTTGAAGGGGAACCAGCGGGGCAAGAGGACCAGCTCCGGCGGCAGGGCCGGCACCTGGTCCCAGGGGTAGCAGCCAAACAGGGCAAGGTAAACCTTTTCAAAGCTGTTGATCCGTTCCAAACCCCCCAGTCGAAGGATGACTCTGCGGGCTAAGAGGAGAACCGGATCATCGGCTGACCGACCGGCCAGCCTTAAGGCCGCGTAGGCCTTGACGCTGGCGTTGAGGTCGGCCGGGCCCTTCGCATAGATCGGCCAGCCCCCGTCGGGCAACTGATTTTTAAGGAGGGTTCGAACCAGGCGCTCCTCTTTGCCCTTGTCCACCCTTCCCAGGAGGTGCCAGAGCTTGATCGAATCGGACTCCAGGGTGGTGTCGGCCTCAAGCTCAGCCAGCCAGAACCCCGCTGGATCCTGCGCCCTGAAAAGGAAACCGGCCGCTCGGAGAACCGCTTCCTCTAAGGAATGGACCGTGGCGGCAGGCGTCTTACGAAGATGAAGCTCGGCGCTGGATTTGGGGCTGGCCAGGTCAACGAGCATAGACCGGGCTCCGGGAAATCAGCTCACGGACGGAGGCCACAAAGGCCCTTGGGGTCAAGCCGGCCTGTTCCAAAAGGATCTCCCTTTTCCCGTGCTCAAAGAATTGATCCGGGATTCCCAGAACCTTGAAGGCGTAGCCGTTTACCCGATGCCCCTCCAGGGCCGTGAGGAGATTCGCCCCAAAGCCCCCCTGAACCACCCCCTCCTCGATGAAGAGAAGCGCCCGGTGCCCTTTGACCAGCGAGGCGTAGAGCTCCAGATCCAGCGGCTTGGCAAAGCGGGCGTTGACGACGGTCGCGGAGATCCCTTCCTCCTTCTCGAGAAGCTCGGCCGCCTCCAGGGCCGGATAAACCATCGAACCCAGCGCCACGATCGCTGCGTCGCTGCCGACCCTTAAAACCTCTGCCTTGCCCAACTCGATCGGGCGAGCCCCTTCAGGCAGCGAGAGGTTCAGCTCCGGATGGAATCGAACCACGCCTCCCCTGGGATATCTGATCCCGATGGGGCCATTGTGCTGGAGGGCAAAGGCGAGCATCGCCGAAAGCTCATCCAGGTCTTTGGGGGCCATCAGGACCATCCGGGGCAAGGCCCCGAGGTAGGCCAGGTCAAAGAGGCCGTGGTGGGTGATGCCGTCGTCTCCCACCAAGCCCGCCCGGTCCATCGAGAAGACAACCGGCAGGTTCTGGATGCAGACGTCGTGGATCACCTGGTCGTATCCCCGCTGCAGGAAGGTGGAGTAGATCGCCGCTACCGGCCGCATGCCGCCGCGGCTCAACCCTGCCGCGAAGGCGACCGCGTGCTGCTCGCACATCGCCACATCGTAAAACTGGTGAGGGAGGGTCTTGGAGAACTCCACCAATCCGGTTCCATCCGGCATGGCGGCCGTGATGGCGATTATCCGAGGGTCCTGCTGGCCTAGGTGGATCATCGCCTTTCCAAAGCGCTGGGTGAAGGTCTCGACTGGGGACTTGGAGAGGAACTCTCCGGTGGCCGGATCAAAGGGGGTCACCCCATGGTACTTCCACTGGTTCGCCTCAGCCGGCGGGTATCCCTTGCCTTTGACCGTCACCACATGGAGGAGCTTGGGGCCCGGCAGATCCTTGATGTGGCTCAAGGCGCTGATGAGCTTATTCAGGTCGTGGCCGTCGACAGGCCCGAAGGTCCTGAAGCCCAGCTCCTCAAAGAGGATCCCCGGCACCAGGAGATTCTTGAGAGCCTCCTCCAGCCGCTTGGCCGCCCGCAGGATCCTGAAGCCGAACCGCGGAACCCGGCACATCACCTTCTCCACCTCCCGACGGAAGCGGTTGTAGAGAGGATCGGTGATGACCCGGTTAAAGTAGTGGGCCAAGGCGCCGACACTGGGGGCGATGGCCATCTTGTTGTCGTTGAGGATCACCAGGAAATCGGACTTTAAATGGCCGGCGTGGTTTAACCCCTCCAGGGCCATCCCTTCTGGCAGGGAGCCGTCTCCGATGATCGCCACCACCTTGTGGCGCTTGCCTTGATGGTCTCGGGCCCGGACCAGCCCCACGGCGGTAGAGATCGAGGTCCCGCCGTGGCCGATCGTGAAGAGATCGTACGGCGATTCTTCTCGGTGAGGAAACCCGGAGATCCCCTTCCACTGCCGAAGGGTTCCGAACCGTTCCCGCCGGCCGGTCAAGATCTTGTGGGCGTAGGCCTGATAGCCGACATCCCAGACGAGCTGATCCTCCGGGGTCTGAAAGACATAATGGAGGGCGATCACCAGCTCCACCGCCCCCAAGGGGCCGGCGAAATGTCCTCCGGTCTTGGAAACGTTGTCGATGATGAGCTGCCTGATCTGGGAGGCCACCTGCGGCAGGGCGCTTTGCCGCAGGGCCCTTAAATCTCTTGGATCGTTGATCGTATCGAGGAGATTTCCCACGCGAGTCCTAAGAATCTCGGCCTAAGATAAAGTGGGCCAGCGTTGCCAGGGGCTGCGCCCGCCTGCCCAGCGGCCGGAGAGACCGAATCGCCTCGTGGGTCAGATGCTCGGCCCGCTGGCGGACCGCGTGCACGCCGTAGCGCTTGACCGCCCCATCCTGGTCCAGCAGATCGTCCACGAGCTGGAAGACCAGTCCCACCCGGGAGCCGTACCGAGCCAGCAGCCGATAAACCTGGGGCGCTGCCCTTCCGCACAAGGCCCCCACCCGAACCGAAGCAGCGATCAGGGCTCCGGTCTTCATGGCATGGACCTTCTCGATGGCTGGGCCGTGGCTGCCATTGTGGACCCCCACGTCCACCACCTGCCCTCCAATCATCCCCTGGGTGCCAATCGCCTGGCTCACCTCCTGGATGATCTTGATCCGAACCGCAGGATCCCGGTGGCCCTGGGAGAGGAGAAAGAAGCTGTGGGTCAAGAGGGCATCCCCGGTCAAGATCCCTAAGGCCTCTCCGAACTGTTTGTGGCAGGAAGGCTTTCCCCTGCGGAAGTCGTCGTTGTCCATCGACGGCAGGTCGTCATGGACCAGGGAGTAGGCGTGGATCAGCTCCAGGGCACAGGCGGCAGGCAGGGCCTCCTTCCCCTTGCCCCCCACCGCCTCACAGGCGGCCAGGGCGAGGATGGGGCGGATTCTTTTCCCCTCGCCCAGCACGCTGTACCGCATCGCCTCATGGATCTGGCCGGGAAAGATCCGGACGCTGGGCAGAAACCTCTGGAGTGCCTTGTTGACGAGGGCCTGGCGTTCCTTCAGGTAGGTCTTCAGTTCCATGTGAGGTGGTAACCGCCTATTGTACCGCCAAAACTTCCCGCGCGCAAATCTCTCCGCTTAAAACGGCCGACTCGATGGTGGCAGGGAGTCCGGTGGCGGTCCAGTCTCCGGCAAGCATGAGATTCGCGAGGTTCGTCTTGGGCCCTGGGCGGCAGCGCTCCATACCGACCGTCAGAGAAACGGTCGCCTCCCGCTCTCGGACCACCTGGGAACGGGCCACACCAGATGCCTCCCATTTTGGAAAGCAGGCCTTGAGGTCCTCCATCGCCATCGTGACGAGAGTCTGCCGGGCGAGATCCATAAAGCCATAAGCGGCGCTTGAAATGAGCGATAGGTAGTTCGGGGAGGTCCCCAGAATCCTGCCCTTGTTGAAGAGCCATTGAAAGCGGGTTCCTATCAAACCGACAAAGAGCTCCTCGGTCACCGGCCGGTCCAGCCAAAGA
>CAYJSX010000023.1:0-11963 GCA_964372575.1 uncultured Planctomycetia bacterium | reverse complement strand
TCCGATCTTTCCCGGTCTCGGCAGACCACCGAGGCGACCAGGTTCAGGCGGTACTCCTCTATCGTCTCGTCATCCTTGCGGCGGACCGGCTGGCGGAAGAAGTCCCGGATGGCCCCGCTGATGCGCAGGTCGGCCTCCTCGGCCCGGGTGGTGACCCGGAGATTTCCGTCAAAGAGAAACCGGTTGATCACCCCCCGGGTCGCGTCCTCTTCCAACCCCGGGATGATCGCCTGGAAGCCGGTCCGCTCGCTCACCTCTTCGGTGAGTGGGATCTGATTCTGGAACGGCTCCACGTAGATCATCCGGTAGCTGGCCGGCAGCAGCCGGGTCGCCGAGTACCCGCAGGAAGACAGCAAGAGCAGCAGTAAGCAGTAAGCTGTAACGAAGAAAGCTGTAAGCGGTAAGCTGTAAGCTTTAAGAAAAATCCCTTTCCTCGACATTCTTGGTCAACTTCTCCTTTCCAAGCTTACCCCTTAATCCTTACCGCCTACCCTGTCTTTAACTTACCACTTAAGGCTTAAGGCTTACGGCTGGTTTTTCAGCGCTCCGGCCTGCTCGAGCTCGGTGAGCTTCGAGACCGCCTGGGCCGAGGCCGTGGAGTCCGGGTACTCCTCGACCACCTGTCGGTAGTAGATGGCGGCGGCCGCCTGCTTGCCCTGGATCTGGTAAAAATCGGCAATCTGGAGCAGGCCCTGGGCCTTAAACTCATGGAGCTGCCTTAAGCTCTCCTTCGCCTCGGGAACCATCTCGCTCTCGGGATGAGCGGCGATAAAGTTCTCGTACCAGTTGATCGCCTCGTCGGTGGCCGACTGATCGTAGCTGGGCTTTAAGGAGAGCCGATAGGCGCAGAAGGCCACGTTGAACTTGGCCTGCTCCACCAGCGCCGAGTTGGGATATTCATCGATCACCTTCTGGAAGGCGCGGCTGGCCTCCTCGAAGCGCTGCTGTTTGCGGTAACATTCTCCGAGTCGAAACTGCGCCCGGTCTCCGTACTCTCCATAGGGGGCCTGGGCCACCACGTGCTCGTACACCTCGACCGCCTTGTCCAGGGATGGAAGCTTCAACGGCCCAAAGAGGCGCAAGGGCTTTCCTGAGAAGAAGGCCTCTGCAATGACGAACTCCCGTTCGATGGCATCCTTGAACCGCGTGGAAAAGGGGTAGGTTTCGATGAGCTTCTTGTAGGCCGCCAGGGCCTCGCCCGACTGATCGAGTTGTTCGTAGCAGACCCCGGCGAGGAACTGCGCCTCCGGGGCCAGCTCCGATCGGGGAAAGGCCCGCACCAGTCGGATAAACTCCTTGGCCGCCCGGGCGTAATCCTTCTCTTCAAAGAAGCCCAGGGCCCAATCCATCTGGGCGCTGGGAGTGTCCTTGGCGGCGTATTTGGGGTTGACCCACCGGCGGGTCTGTGGAGTCCAAACCCACGCCCCTTGGGCCTGGCCGGCCATGACGCCCAAGAGAAAAAAGGCGCTCCAGATGGCGATCGTCTTTTTCATTTCGGATTTTCTTAAAGGGGCCGTTAAAGGCCTTGCGTTGGGCGGGGGCGGTGCACCATGCCCCGCTCTACCGCGTCGGCGATCAACCCCCGGTCTTCCGGGGCGACCTCCAGAAACTGAAGGCCGCAGTCGTAGCTCTCGGCCAAAGGCTTCTTCTGCACCCAAACCACCTGGGCGATGGCCCGAATGGGCTTGAAAAGCGTGGGCAGCGATAAAAGAAGGACCAGCTTCGCCTGCTTGGCGATAAAATTCGCCACCGTGATCCGAGCCCCGCCGGCAGACAGATCCTTCGAGAGGGAGCCGGAAAAGGGATGCTGAGGTTTTAAAATGTTTCGAAATTGTACCGGAAGGGTGATCCCCAAGCGAGGCAAACGACGACGCTCGATGAGAGGCTCGAGGGATTGTTGAATGACAGCCTCCATCTTCTTTCCGTTAATAGTATACTCGCCAAGGGACTTAAGCACAACGATTCCTTTCGCCGCGCGCCTCTTTAGCCGCGCAACCCCCTACCAGGAGAAGGAGGCCCCGGGCAACCTTGCCATCCAGCTCACCCCCAGGGTCAGGCCCTGCGCCATCCAGCCAAAGACAGCGGCGGCCGGCGCGGCCGCGAGCGGATGGAGCCAGCCCAACAGGTAGAGTAGAAATCCCACCGCGATGAGGAAAGAGGCCCAGGGTACCACAAACAGATTGGCTACAACAGCAACAGGAGTGATCAGATGGAAGTGCCACGCCAGAAAGGGCAGCACCGCCACCCACGCTCCAGCCGATGCGGAAAAGAGCTGAATCGCCCGATGGGAAAAGGTCTTCAGGGTCAGACCCCGGTTCTTCACGGGGTCTGACCCATTTGGTTTTACCCCAAAGGTAGACCGCAGCGCTTTATCTTCGATCCAAGGGGTAATCATCAACAATCCACCCACCGCCGCGAAGGAGAGCTGAAAACCCACATCGGCCAAGGCACGCGGATCCCAACCCAGAATCCCCAAAGCCGCAGCCCCCAGGGCGTTGAGCCCGGAGAATTTCCGCCCTCCCGCCGCGCTCACGCAGAGCAAAACACCCATGAGGGTGGCCCGCAGGATCGGGGGCTGGCTTCCGGTCAGTAAGCAGTAGGTGATGAGCCCCAAGGCGATCAAAAAATAAGAAGGGGTGCGCGGCACGCGAACGAGCGACAGTACCACCGCCCCCAGGAAGCCCACCAGGCCCACGTTGAGGCCGCTCACCACCAGCACATGCACCGTGCCGGTCTTCCGGAAGGCCTCCTCCAGCTCCCTGGAAAAACCCTGGCGGTTGCCCAGCAGGAGTCCCTCGAGATAGGCCGCCTCCTGCGGACCGAGCCGTGAACGCCCCATCGACTGAAGCCGTTGGTGGAGCTCCTCAACCCATCGGCGGTACCGAACCCAACCAGACGGACGGCTTGACAGAACCTCGATCCCTTTGGGATCCGAGAGATTCAGCACACCGCAGGCCCCCTGGAGCCAAAGCCAACGGCTCTGCCTTTTCCCACGCACCTCGCCGGCTAGCTGGACCTTGTCGCCGTAAGCTGGTGTAGGGGCCTGCGCCTGCTGAAGGCGCAGAAGGACTCTTCCGGTCGCGGGCAGCCATTCACCGGCCTGCTTGACGCCCGTCAAATCCAACCAGCCCTGCCTTCGAGCCGGGCCTTGCGGCGGCCGGTGCCATTCCAGAGGGCTGGCAAGGGTACCCCGGCAGACGATGGGCCGAGGCTCTTCCGCAATCAGCCTGTTCACTGCGTGAGCCGGTACCTGAGCGTCCACCGCAGCCCTGAGCATCCCCAACGCGGCGATCAGCACTATAAAGGAAAGGTTGGCCGCCCAGCGCCAGCGGCCCACCAAAAGAGAGCAGCACCCCCCGAGCACCATAAAAATCCCGATCGCAGCCGGCGAGTGTTCGATTCGCCAGGCCAAGCCTATGCCGAGGGCGAAGGCGATCGCCGCGTAACCCATCGGCGCCCGCATCACCCCACCCCTCCTTCCTCAGAGCCCATTTCAATACCTCCCCCCACTGGCTTCCTCTTTCCCTCTCCCCTCGCGGGAGAGGGGAGGGGTGAGGGGGTACCGCAGGTTTTGTAATGCGCTCTTAATCAAATCGAACGAGTCCCTTTATCTTCTGCAGCGTCTTGGGGGTCACACCCTTGACCCGCTTCAAGTCGGCCAGGGTGAGGAAGCGGCCACCGCGTTTGCGCCCCTCCACGATCCGCCCGGCCAGCTTGGGCCCGACCCCAGGCAGGGCGGCCAGCTCTGAGGCGCTGGCCTGGTTCACTCGAACCACCAGCTCTTGAAGCCGCGGTGCCGTAAGCGGGCGAATCGGCGCAAGCCCCATCAAGAGGAGCCCAACCCCGCTCACGCCGATCAGGAAGCCCAGGGCCAGCCGCTCCTTCCGCGTAAAGATCCCCTCCAGCCAGAGGGTCAGCCCCCTCCGGGTGCCGGGTTTTAACCTGGTACCCTTCTCTACGACCCCATTTGCTTTTCTGGATTTATTCATAATAAATAATTTATCATTTTTTGCAACAACGGGCAAACAAAATGAGGGTGCCAGCTTTTAGCCTGGCACCCCCCTAGGCGAACAGCTCCGCCAACTTGCGCAAATCTGGCAGTGTCTTTTCCTCCAGCCCCACCCGGTACGCCTCCACTACCACTGGAAAGACCTCGAGCCCAGAGGCCAGCGCATCGACCACTGCCGATGGAACCGCGTCCCAAGGTAGTTGCCCACCGCTTTCTGAATGGCGGAAAAGCTGGACGATTCGGTAGCCTTGGGTCTCGTATTCCGCTCGATCCTCTTCCAGCCCCACCCGAAGCTCCCCGCCCTCAGGCCAACGCAGGGCAGCCCGCAGGTTCCCCTCTACCAATCCAATGAGCTCCACCCGAAGCTTGAAGGGATCCTCCTCCAGCCCGGCCAAAAGCTTCGGGTCAAACAGCACCGCCACCTTCCCAAACTCCTGCGCCCTCTCCACCCCCCGCACCCAATCCGCCCGCTCCTCCAGCCCCGCAGCAGGCGATTCTATGGGAAGCTGCTCGAGGTGGCGGATCAGGTTGTTGAGAAATTTTAGAAAGGCCTTATGGATCGCTGGAACATCTGTTCGATTGGTCCACGCGGCGGCCATCTTACCCGAAAACCAGGTTTTACCTCCCTTGGGAGGATCAGAAAAGTTCAGATGGACGGGTGGATGCTCCTTGTCCATCGTCTGATCTGTGCCGATCCTGAAGGAGCCCATCGACCGGCCTTCGTCTCTTTCCGGATCAGAAAATTCAATAGAGATAAGTGGAGCGGGCTTTTGAGGCCCCACGCCCCTTTGGATCTTCCTGCAGATCTCCAGGGAAGCCCTGAGGGGGCCGGAGGGGCCCGGAAACTCTAGAGAGGCCGTGTAAGTCCCCCCAGGGTTTTGGTACTGGCGCAAGATCCGAACTTCTGTCTCTGAAGGGGGCTTGCTTAAGGCTTGAATCAGGTAGGCGGCAGCCCGAAATGTCTTCTGCCGCTTTGGACTCTTCAACACTTGCCCTCCTGCCTCAAGGAAGGGGGCGACAAAGGCATCTGGGTCGTGGATCCATCTCAAACCCTCCCAATCCGCTGCCCACTCTTTAAGCTTGTCCTCCCAGCTCCTCTCCCCCAGCTCCTCCAGCCCGGCGGCCGGCCAGAGAGTATAGACCGCCTCGTGGGGATTGATTCGGTCGTAGGTACGGCTTAGGTCGAACTTGGCGTACCGAGCAACGATATTATCCTTGGGCTTGTAGCCGTAATCGCGCGACCGGTGGTCGGTCCCGATCACCGTCAGAACCCTGCTCTCAAACTGGGTTTTCTTTACTTCGCCAAAACGGTCGTGGCCGCGCACAAAAACTTTGGCGCCTGTAGCCGTGAAGAAATTCTCAAAGCTCTGCCTTCCAATCCAAAACCCACGCTGAAGGTTGGTGTACAGCCGGCCCAGGAAAGGTTTTTGATCAGGATCGTTAGGTCTATCCTCCTGCCTCTCCACGCGATCCACGAGGTTAAAGGCCATCTGGTCCAACAACGAGGGTTTTCCCGTAATTCCTAACAAGCCTTTTTCTGAATCGAACCGCTCGCCATACCCCGGCATATCCAGTGTGGATTGAGGGGGGGCGGTATGGGCTACAGCGATGCCGTTGGCGGTCACCAGTAACACCGGCATTTGCCGGGCAAGGTGGGTCCAACGATCAAACAGAGCATCTCCTTCTTCTTTCCCAAGAATCTCCACCAGATCCCGGAAGAACCAGAGGTAGGTGCCCTCCTGGACATCCTTGGATTCTTCGGAGGGCCTATCCCGGTCGTGGTTTCCCCCCAAAAGGATGATGTGATCAGGATCCTTCACCTTAAGGTCAAGGATCTTGAGGGCCACCTCCAAGCTCTTTTTGCCCACATCGCCGTAGTCACCTAGGAAGCACAGGTACGGCCTTGCGGGTTTTTCGAGCTGGTAACCCGCATGGGCCAGGGTTAACTCGAGCGACTTAAAGTCTCCATGCAGGTCTCCGATGACTACAAGATCTCCTTGCTTAACTCCCAGATAGGCAATTCCTCCTTGGGTAAAGTACGTTGGCGGATTGGTTTGATTGATCTGGGTGATGGTCTTGCGTAAATGACCGGCTCCTCGCCGTTCCTCTTCAGCCAGAATCCCCTCGACCTGGTCGATGAGATTCCCAAGTCTTTGCGCCTTGGCCTGCGGCTCCTCCAGCCCGGACATCCCTTGAGAGGCCAGGGAGAGTAACCTTTGGACAACGACGTCGTTGATTCCTTGGTCGGCTTGACCGGTAAGGGCCCCCACCCTTTGACCAGGAACCTCCAGGGGAACGGCCTTGGTGAACTCGACCTTCCAAACCTGCTGGGCGATCTGGCACCTTTCCTTGGGCGACAAAGAAGCAACCCAAAGGATCATCTCTTCCCGTAAGGGGTGTGACGGCCCCTTTTTTCTGGCCGTCATCTGAGCCATCTGTTCCATGACCTGATGGTTAACCTCTGAGCGAATCGTGGGGTCCTCCCGAGCCAATCCGGCCTCACGAACAGAGGTCAAAAGATTCCCAATCAGATCGTACAGTGCCCAGTCTCCTGGTTTTCCCTCCTGTTGAAGGCGTTCCAAGATGGCTGCCTTCATCGCTGCATGACGCGCAACGGCCTCGAGGTCGCCAGCAGCAACCATGCGGCTCTTGGCCGGCCCTGATCGCCTCTTGAACAAACCAGCCAATTGAGAGGTCTGGTGAATGCCAATCCATTGGCAGGCCTCCTCCAGCTTTAGCACCTCGGCCGTAACAGCCAGCCGGATCAACCGAGGCATGATCTGGTGCATGGAGTAACTCTGTCGAAGCTGCTCCCGGCGCGCCTCCTGAAGAATCATTCGGGCCAAATGGGAGAGACCCTTCTGTTTCATGTTGGCCGGCCAAAGCTCCCGCAACAGCCGGCTGCGGGTCGTGGATAAGTCAGCCTTAGTGGGTTTGGAGGACGGTTTCTTTCCCTGGGCATGAGAGGCCCATCGAGCGTCCACGGCCATCGCTTGAAGTAACCTTGCTTGGTGGTTCAAATCGACGCCGATCCCAGTAGGCCAACCATAGCCACTTTGGCGGCCCGGGCCAGAAAAATAGACCAAGGGCAAGTGCTCACCACCGATCTGCCACCACTCCTGGAGGTCATTCAAGCCATCAGAAGGCTGGACCAAGAATGCTTCGAGTTTGTGCACCGGAAAGCTCATCACACCCTTACGATCCTTAGGAAAGATCGGCCTGATCAAGATTACGCGGTTCATCGGGATTAAGACATTCTCATTCAACACGTTGATCCATCGATGGAGGGCCAGCCAATGCTCGGCCGGATCGGTGGCCTCCTCGACCTTAAGAAGGTTTCCAGAGACGGCGGCGCGTACCTGGTCTGAAAGGGACGACACCGTCAATCTGTGGCGGAGCCTATCCAAACCGGAAAAATCGGGATGATATCTAAAGACAGGAATCCAATCATCCACCCCACCGCGCATCAAGACCTCCTCCTGCCATACCTTCGTCCAATCCACGGGTTTTTCCTTCGGCTCAGAGACCTCCGAAGGTAGAACCAGCCCCGTAAGACACCCATAGGACCCTCCTTCATAGGCCAGTCTCATTCCATCCTTAGGACGATCTGGTGTAATCAGCACCCCCCGCTTGAAGGGCAACTTCTGGATCGTCTTGGGAGCGTAATTCATGGCCACCTTGAGCTTGCCGCCCACAAAAAGAAAGGCAAAGTTGGCAGGATTAAAATGCCTTTCTCCTTCATCGATGGTTACCACTTCTACTTCTTGGCCGTGATTCCTTAGAAAGAGGTCAAATTCATATTTTTCATTTCCCCGAACCTCTTCTAAGAGATAGGGATCGATCAACAAGCGAGGCCTCCCATCCTCAAAAAACTCATCCGGCAAGAAGCCGCTGGTGGTGTCCTCATGCCAGTTGCCGATTAAGGTTTCTTCGTCCCCTTGCCCAAGAGTGATGAAAGCCGCCGGAAACCGATAGAACTCCACGTTTGAAAGTTTTGGAATTTCTTTCCCCATCAGGCGTCTGGCTACTTTAAGCTCCTCGGGGTCTACCCGGTTGCTGTAGAAAACTACCGGAGTCTCTCCCACGATGCCTGGGCTAAAAGCTCCTCCCTCCGAAACTGGCAAAGGGATCCGATCCTCTTTCCGTGTGAAAAAATCAACGGTGGGTCGCGTTGGCCGTGGACCTTTCAATCGGATTCGACCCGAAAAGCCAGGCAAGATGAAACTTCTGTCTTTGGGCCACCCCCAGGAAGCTTTCTCCTTCAACCCAACGAATCGCACCGGCTGAACGTGGTTCCTCTCCAATAGGCGCCGGTATTGGGCCACTTCTTGTTCTAAGGTCCTGTGGGCAGGTGCGTCCGTGGCGCGAGAAAGCCAAAGGAAATAGACCCCCAGTTCGGGAGGAATAAAACGCTCCTTAATCTGGGGGGTCCTCCACTCAGCCCGGGTTTCCTCCAGCAGGTTCACCAAGATCTTTCCAAACTCTCGATCCTTGAGCAGTAAAGTGAAAAAAACCAGATAAAGCCGATACTCATCCCAACGGGTTTTCTCCAACGGGTTCCAAAAATCTTCCTCCTTGAAGTCTAAATCCTGGCGACGTTTAAAGAGGTCTTCATAGAAAGACCGCTGGACTCCGGAAAGCTCCGAGACGGTTGAGAGGAACCAATCAAATTTTCCTTCTTCTTTTAAATATTGGTGGACGAGGGAAACGTTGATTTCTTTACCTTGAAGAGCCCCTCGCAGTTCTTGCTGAATGGGGCCTTTCTCTAGAAGCTTCAAGAGGTGAGTTTCATCGCCGTTTTTTAAATCGGCGATCCTATCCAAAATATACCCCTTGACCCGATGATACTTAGACCAAGAAACAGACGGCTCTGCCTCCATGAGATTCACCACGGGAATCCAACCTAAGCCTTCAGGGGCTGGCTCGATAAAATACTTCTCCCGAAACTTCTGCTCATCTTCCTCCAGCCCAGCCCCGAGCGGGGCCGAGGGGCTGGCGGCGCCAAGGGCGTGTAGGAGCTCCTCCTTTGCGGCGCGGGTTTCCTCCAAGCCGGTGGGGCGCAGGGCCTTTCGATGAAGCCTGTCCTGAGCGACGTTCGTCCTTCGACCACGCTCAGGACGAACGGAGCCGAAGGACTCAGGACGAACGGGGCCGAAGGACTCAGGGTAAACTCCGGCAGGACCAGGAGACAGGGTAAGCGCGAGGATTAGAAAAGCGCTGATGATGCGGGGAAAAAAGAGACCCCGCAACGGCTTAGGGTTCATCTCAAGCTAAAGTTTACATGCAAGAGGCATGAAAATCAAGTAAATAACTTAGATTGCGTTACCCCTTACAGCACAAAAGGTGCCAGGCACCAACTGTGGAAAACTTCCTTATACAACGAGGTTGACCAGGCGGTTGGGGACGAGGATGAAATCCTTGGGAGGCTTGCCATTTGTCCACTTCTGGACAGCAGGGTCTGCCAGGACCTTGGCCTTGAGGGATTCCTTGTCCTGATCCACCGGCACCGTGATGTGGGAGCGGACCTTGCCGTTCACCTGGATGACCAGGGTGATTTCGCTCTCCTTCAAGAGGGAGGGATCAAACGAGGGCCACGGCGAGCGGGCCAGTGGCTCCTTGTGGCCGAGCCGCTGCCAGAGCTCCTCGGTGAGGTGCGGGGCAAAAGGGTTGAGCAATTGAACCAGCGCCTCGATGGCTTCTCGAACAGCTGGAGACTGTTTCGCCCCGCCATCGGCAGGACTCGCAATGACAGGCACAAATTTCTCGATGGCGTTCTTCAGCTCCATCAAGGCGGAGATCGCCGTGTTGAACTTGAAGTTCTCCAAGTCCTCGGTGACCCTTTTCACCGCGGCGTGGGCGGCCCGGCGCAGCTCGGCGTCTTCTTCCTTCATTTTTAACTCTTCACTCTTCACTCTTAACTGCACTCCCAGCTCCCAGACGCGGTTCAGGAAGCGGGAGATCCCCTCGATCGCTTGGGTATTCCATTCCAGTTGATCCTCTGGGGGTGCGGCAAAGAGGATGAAGAGCCGCAGGGCATCGGCCCCGGAGCGCTCGATCACCCCATCGGGATCCACCACATTCCCCTTGGACTTGGACATCACCTCGCCGTCCTTCAAGACCATCCCCTGGGTGAGCAAGCGGGCAAACGGCTCGTCCAGCTTGAGGAGCCCGGCGTCGCGGAGGAACTTGGTGAAGAAGCGGGAGTAGAGGAGATGCAGGATCGCGTGCTCGATCCCGCCGATGTACTGATCCACCGGCATCCAGTAAGCCGCCTCCTTCGGATCAAAGGGGAGCTTATCCTGGCGGGGGGAGCAGAATCGAAGGAAATACCAGGAGGAATCGAAGAAGGTGGCCATCGTGTCGGTCTCGCGACGGGCTGTCTTCCTGCATCTTGGGCACGAGACCTCCAGAAAGGCCTTCACCTTGGACAGGGGAGAACCTCCCTCTCCGGTGATGGGAGCCTTCTCCGGCAGCTGGACAGGAAGCTGACTTTCCGGAACTGGCACAACCCCGCAGGCCGCACAATGAATGATCGGGATGGGGGTCCCCCAGTAGCGCTGGCGGGAGATCAGCCAATCCCTGAGGCGCCATTGGATGACCTGCTTGCCCATGCCCTTGGCTTCCATCCAGGCGGCGATCTTGCTCTTCCCATCAGCGCTGGGCAAGCCATTGAACTGGGCAGAGTTGACTTGGGTTCCCTCCCCTTCGTAAGCTTCGGTCCATTCACCTCCCTCCTTTCCTTCCCCCTGAGGGAGGAGATAGGTGGGGGGCGGCCGGATGACCACCCGAATCGGCAGGTTATGCTCCCGGGCAAAGAGGAAGTCCCGCTGATCGTGGGCCGGCACCGCCATGATGGCGCCGGTGCCGTACTCCATTAAGACGTAGTCGGCCACCCAGATCGGGATCGGCTCTTGGTTGACCGGGTTGATGGCCAGTCCTCCGGTGGCAATTCCCTCCTTTTTGACCCCTTCTTCAGTCCGGACCTGTTTGGGGGTTCGGCGCACCCTCTCGACGAAGGCGCGGACCTCCTTCTCTTGGGGCCTGCCCCGGATGACCTCTTCTACCAGAGGATGCTCCGGCGCCAAGACGACGTAAGTCGCCCCAAAGATCGTGTCGGAGCGCGTGGTGAAAACCGGAAGGCGCTTGCTGCTCCCTTTAACCGTGAACCAGATCTCCAGCCCTTCACTTCTGCCGATCCAGTTTTTCTGCATGGTGAGGACCCGCTCCGGCCATTGGGTGAGCTTAGCCAGGTCGGCAAGCAGCTCCTCGGCGTAGGCGGTGATCTTCAAAAACCACTGCTCCAGCTCTTTGGGCTCCACTGGAGTCCCGCAGCGCCAGCAGCCCTCCTGGACCACCTCCTCGTTGGCCAGGGTGGTCCGGCAGCTGGGGCACCAGTTGACCGGTGCCTTGGCCCGGTAGGCCAGGCCCCTCTCGAACATCTTGAGAAAGATCCACTGGTTCCACCGGTAATACTCTGTTAAAGAGGTGTTGATCTCCCTTTCCCAGTCGTAGGAAAAGCCCATCCGCTTCAGTTCACCTCTCATCTGGGTAACGCAATCCCGGGTCCAGGCGACCGGATCGACCTTGTTCTTGATGGCGGCGTTCTCGGCCGGTTGGCCGAAGGCGTCGTAGCCCATCGGGTGGAGCACCTCGCAGCCCTGCCGCCAGCGGAAGCGAGCCAAGACATCCCCGATCGTGTAGTTGCGGACATGGCCCATGTGGATCCGGCCGGAGGGGTAGGGGAACATCTCCAGCAGGTAATATTTTCCCCTCTCCCCTTGCGGGAGAGGGCCAGGGTGAGGGGTAGCCTTGAAGGCCCTCTCCTTTTCCCAGCGGGCCTGCCACTTCGGTTCTATCTCGGCAAACGGGTAACTCATCGTCGAAAAATCATTCTAGCACGCGGCTCGAAAGGTTGACAACGCGCGGTGGGACTAGGTAGACTTAGCCTAGGAAG
>CAYJSX010000022.1:3000-12393 GCA_964372575.1 uncultured Planctomycetia bacterium | reverse complement strand
GCTCCTTGAGAAGTTGATAGGGCAGGTAGTCATTCCAAAGGAAATCCAGCAGCTCCTTTACCAGATCGGTGGGATGTTTGCCTTTGGGCACCTTGTAGAATGGCGTAAACCGGCGATCAAAATTGCGAACCCGGCCCGATTCTTGAAAGCGATCCAGAAAACCTCTCATCCAAGCCGGGAAATAAGTCGGATCGGCCCTCCGATCGGGCTTGTCAAGCTCAATGAAGCTGTAGATCGCCAGGAGATGATAATAGCCGAAGTACTTGTACAACGCCCCAAAGGGATCCCGTTCGTTGAAGAGCGGAATGTTGCTGCCGGAATCGGTGAAGTAGCCGTTGGCCATGATGTTGTCGCCGTTCAAGGCAATGTGCACGGCCGAGCGCCTCAAGTGGGCCAGGGCTTCCGCCGCATTCCAGCCCATCACGTGCGCGACATGGGCCGGATCAAAGTCTTCATCGCTGCCCGGGAAGATGTGGCCCAGGCGCATGGTATCCGGTGTGCCCCGCACCGTGATTTGAAACTCCTCTTTCTGCCCCGGAAGCCGGAAGCGCATTCTAAAAAGCATCCTGGGCGTCCGGCCTTCTTGATAAGGCTGGCTCTGGATCTCGGCCATCTCCATGAGGGGCTCCACCTCTTCGGCCGATCCCTGCCAGCCGCCATACTGCAAAAGCTGTGTCACGGCTACGCCGCCTGCTCTATCCAGACCGCCCTTCACCTTGGCCTCGGCGGAGGTCTGGATCTGGCGGGGATCCCCTCCGTCGGAGGGGCCCACCCCCTTGGCGTCCATGACGAATTCGAAGCCGTCCTCGGATTCCGAAACCACAAGGTAAAGCCCATCTTTGGTTTTCCGGGCGATGAAACCTCCTCTCCCACGCCGGGTGGCCGGGGTCTTGGGGTCGAGATTAACAGGCATCAGGAGAACGAACTCATCCTGGGGCTGGCCGTCCATCGTGGTAAAGATTCGCTCCTTGGCCGCGCACTCCTTCAAGACCCACTGCTGGACGTCGACCGGAAGACCCAGAAAGCTAGGGTACGCCTCGAAGTAGAAATCTTCTACGGGAAGAAAGTTGAGCGGCACCACCAGGAACCACTTGGACCACTCGTCTGGAATCTTGGCTTTTCCCTGGGCCATGTCCTTGACGGTTTTGACCGTTTTGACGAAAGGCGAGCCTTTCTCATCGACCACCACCGCGATTCGTTTCCCATCAGAATCCCGCGTGGCCCGGAAGGCCGGCACCACCGGCCGGCCCTCCATCTTGGTCAACGCCTTGCTCACTTCAGGTGACAACGGCTCTGGCACGCGCAAACTTGGATTCTCGCTCACCGCCAAGCCCATCTTCCTGGCAATTCCCCGCAGGGCCCCAGGGGTAAGCCAGTCGGCCATGCCCCGCTCCAGATCACGGCCTGCCCCTTTCAGTTGGAGAGTAACATGCTGTAGGGTCCTGACGGCGTCGACCATCTTCCGGACAGTTTTAGGGTCAACCAAGGCGGCTGGATCTTCCAAAACAGCCGCCAGGGCGTTCGCCAGCATGGCCACTTTGCGCAAAAGGGGAGGCAAGCGCTTTAATTCGGGATCGTAAAGCTCTTCCTTTGCCGCCTGGAGCACTTCCTTATTCTGCTTACGCTGGGCCCTTTGGAGTCGGCGGCGCGCCTTCTCAACACCCTTGCCTCGGAGGGTTGCCTTGGCGTATGCCGCCTGGGCCTTGCACAAAGTCATGGAAGAGGCGTCCCGGGCAAATCGCAGTTTGAGGTTGGCTTCAGAAAGCTCCTTCTGGGCCTTCAACCGTTCAAGTCGTCTTCCGCCGAGGCCGGTCACCGCCGCCTCTAAATATTGAATTCTGGCCTCCACCATCGCTCGGGCTTCCGTGAGGACCTCCGGCTCAACCCCCTCGACACCCTTCATCTTGGAGAGAGCCGTGCGGAGTCTTCGGTTTGCCCTAAGCCGCGAAGCGCCCGTCACCTTGGCAGCCAAAGTTCCTGTGTGCCCCTTGCCAAATCCTGTTACCCACCATCCCAAGGCCTGAAACTCCTGGATCGCCCGGTCGGAGAGTCCATTGACCGCATCCACCACGACCTTGTCTGGCAAGCCCAGGGCCCGGGCCACCATCTCCACCGGATCAAAGCCTGGATGGATCACCTTTCTGCCCCCTGTCCCAACCTCGGTCCGGGCTTCTTCGGCCTGATACCGATCCAGATAGGACCAATGGGCCGTAGTCAAGGAGATGGAATCGAGATAAGGGTGAACCGCGTCCAGAGGGTCCGGCGTCCTTAACACTCGGGGGAAAGGAGGGTTCTCTGCGTCCCACGGGTCATCCTTCCGTAAAATCCTGGTACCCTTCAAGGGTTCCTGATTCTTTAATCCAAATCCGCGGCACTCTGGATTGGCCAAATCCTGATCGGTCACCTCCGGCCACGATCCCGCCGCAGGATCGGCAAACTCCGCGTGGCCGCCGTGGTGGTCAACCGCCCTGGCCGCCACCTCTGGCCCGCCCCGCCGAGTGTCGTCCACGCCGGGATTGTACGTAACCCCCAAAAAGAGGTTGCGGCTGTCTTGAATGGGAATTCCTTGCGCGGCCAACCCGCGAACGAGATGGTCCATCACAAGATCCCACCCTCTAAAGTGAAGGACGTCGCTGGACACCAGCCGGGAGTGGAACATCTGGGACACTTCCGCGTCGGAGAGGCCAAACTCCTCTTTAGCGGCATGGATCAAGTGCTGTAACTGGACCGGAACGCAATAGCCGCCCGGCAGCTTGGCCACAAACCGGATGCCGCCGTGGGTCTCCGGTCGGGCCTCGGCGATGGCCTGAATCACTTCCCAAGCGTTGATCTGGGAGCGCTCCGCCAGTCGAAGGAAGGAGACCACCAGCTCAAACAGGCCATACCGCCAGGCATTCTCCAGATCCTTCATGGCCTCGACCGAGCGGATGCTGTCGAAGATTTGGTAGCGAAATCCGACGGTCTCAAAGTATTCTTTAAGCGCTTGCCGCGCTTCTGGAGAAACGGCCCCTCCGGGCCGGACGAAGGTCTTCAGCGTCTCCAGCCAGCGGGGTCCTGGCTCCAACCGGTGGGGAGAATGGGCAAGGAATGGATGTTCTCCATCTTTAAGGAGGCGCCTTTTTTGAAGAATCCTCGTCAGCTCCGGCAGAACTCTCCCTTCCGTGTATCCCATGTAAACCGTGCCTTCCACAATGACCAGGGTCTTGGCGTTGGGAATAAGCCCTCCCACCAGGCGGATCAATCCCAAACCCGACTTTACATCCACCTCGGTTTCAATCAAGTCCCGCGGGTCCCAAAGCCGAGGATGGACTTCGGTAGCCAGCTTGGCCACGTCGGCCACCGCAAAGACCCCATCAAAGAAGGTGGCGGTGAGATTCCCCTCACCCCTTAACTCACCCTCGGGATCCACCGCAGCCTTGAGTCTCCCTAGGGCGCTCCTGTCCCGCGTCTCAACCGGAAGTTTCCCTTTCAAAACGTAGGGGATCTTGTAGTAGGAACTTGTGGAGGGCCTCTGCCAGTAGATGACAAAATAAGGATGCTGGCCGTCTCGATCTTTGGCTTCGGCTGTCACAATTCCGTCCGCGGTCCCCACAAAGCCGATGCCGCCGTTGACCACGATCTTGCGCCCCTGGGCCCGTTGGACCGCCACCTCGGCCATCAGCCGCAGCCGTTCCTGCTCGTACTGCCCAACTTCAGAAGGAATGGGGTGCCCGACCGACCACCTCCCACGGTTGGCCTCTATCGCTTTCCTGGAGATGATCTTAAGGACCGGCGGAATCTTGTAGGGGCCCAGCTTCCGCTGCTTGGCCTCAATCTGTCTTACAAATTCGTCGATCCTGGGCTCGCCGCCCTGGATGAGGAAATCTCGAAGCTGTATATGATCAGCCCGGCCCGAACCCGGCTTAAACCATTTCTGGATCGCCTGCTCGAGGTTTGCCGGCTCCTCCAGGCCTGCCCGCCGGTCCTGTGGCGGGCCGGAGGTGAGGCGCTGGCGGATCTCCTCCAGGCCGGAGTCATGCTCGGTCTGCTTGATCCGCAGGGCTTCGGGTTGGGCATTTGCAAAAGGCGTGAGAATCTGGGAAAAGACCAGCGCCTGGATCAATGTCCAGGCGCAGGCAAGGGTGCCAGGATTTATCCTGGCACCCTCTCGGGAAAAACGCGCTTTAGGAATCATCCGTAGGCCACTAAGCTCATCCTTACATGTACCGGCCCACGGCCTCTTGGAGGAGTCCTTCGGCCGCTTGGACAAAGGCCTCCGGCTCCGGCACGCCCAAGAACCGGGCCGCTTCCAGAAGTTGGTCCACCGTGTAATAAACCCTCAAATCCCAGACCTCATCATCGCGAAGGATGTACCGCGAGAAGATGTCCTTGATGGCCTGCTCAAGCGTTGATTCGACCTTCTCCAGGTTAACCACTTCCAGAATGGGGATCTCCAATTGAGCCGCCCTGTCCCTGACGGTCTGGGCCTGTTGATCGTCTCGGGCAACAACAACCAGCGGGATAGGTTTGCCATCCCGCGGCTTAAGGAACTGGAACGACTCGAGGATAGGCACCGCATCGGGCCCCAGGATGATGAGTTTGTTCCCAAGAGGCGGAACCACCGTAACAGTTCCGCCGCCCGGGGTCTGTCCCACCTGGATCCCGCCAAGCTCTGGCCGCTCCCCAAGGCCCACCTCCACGCCGCCCAAGGTGATTTTCCCCTGCTTGGGCTTGGGTTCAGTCGTCGGCTCTTCCTCCAGGCCTGTCTTCTGCTGGGCGGAGGCTTGAAGGGTTTGCGGCGACCATTTGCCAGACTGGAGGGCCTGATTGTAGATTCTCTCCCCCTCGTCCATCTGGGCATCGGTCCAACGTCTCTTGTCGGCCGGAAGCTTGCGTTCTTCCTGAATTAGATACAAACCCAGGCGAATGGACCCTTCGATGACTCTTGGGTCTAAGCCGTTCTTCAAATGGGTTTTCAAGAGCCCCGAGTACTTATCCAGCACCCAGCCGATCTTATGAGACTTAGGGCTAAGCCCGCCTGCAAAGGTAAAGGGCAGGACCGTTCCCCAAACTTCTCCCTTGGTTAAGGTAAAGGGATAGAGGATGGTGACCTCTCTCTCCTTCGGCAAATTGGTCAGGGGTACATCGGGATGGTCATACTTGTTGATGACCTTGGAAACAGAGCCGGTGAAGCCAGCCCAGATAAAAGCGGTTCCCTTGAGACTCTTCTTACCGCCGGCATCCGGTAGGCCGCCGTAGTTGGCAAATACGGTGCCAGCACCAATGTTGGTGGTATTCAGGGAAGGTACGATCTCCAATTCTCCCTTGTCATTGGCGATGAGAAACTCATTGGGGGCCACAACACTGACATAGGAGCTCTGATGTTCTGAAACGAAGCCCTCTCCCAGCCAGCTTTTGGAGACCTCGCTGCCAACCCGGACCTTTCTTCCGATGTAGCTGCGGGTGATGTTGGCCCCGGCGCGAATGGTGGCCTTTTCGTCAATGACGCTGTGCTCGATGAGAAGGGGATCCTTAATCTGAACAAGAGCCTTGATTCGGCTGTTGTCAATAACTCTGGCCGCCTCAATGATGGAGCCGCTTTCTACCTCGGTCCTCTGCGATTGAACACCGTAGGCAGCCAATGTTTCGGCCCCCAAAACAGGAGATTTGTTCTCATCCACAAAGCTCCAGGCCACCTTCCCCGGGGTAGTCTTTAAGGTGGATTGGCGTATGACCGTATTAAAGACAACGCCGTCCTTGGCCTTATACAGGGCTGCCTCCTCCGGCTTCATCTTGGCTGTGTCCACGGGGTTACCCCCTTCTACAACAACCATCTCATGGGCTTCCCGCCCATACCCCCGCAGGGTTGTATCCTGCAGGTGCACCCAGTCGCCGATTTCGGCAAAGCCGATGTTGGACTCGCCATGGATGCGGACGTGGCTTCCGATCTTGGTGTACTGCGTGATCTTCCCGCCAATCTCGCCATCCTGGCCGATGGAAACTTCTCCCCGCAGGAGGGCATCCTTCAAGATCCGCGTCCCCTTGCCAACGTGGACATTGGAGAAATGGTTCTTGAAGTCAAACCCCTCTTTTATCCGCACCGTCCGGAGGAACCGGAGGCCGCCGTCGTCCTCGACCTCGTAATCCACGCCTTCTCTAAGCTCCTCCAGCCCAGAAGTGGTCTGAACCGGCACGGCGAAGGCGAACTCACGCTGGGGACCGATGAGGGGGGAGCGGAGAACGTCCTGCGTGCCAGCCGCGTGCCGGATGGAAGCCAGGAAAAGATCCTCGCCTTCCGCGTTAGTTACCCCCAATCCAAACTTCTCTCCGACCGTTGAGACCAGCACAATCCTGCCGGTAAAGGAGGGCCTCACTTCCTTCACATTCTCATTCTGATAGGCCTGCCGGTACGCCTTGAGGGCCTGGCCTAGCCCTTTACCTGTCTCTTCGATGAATCGCTGGGCAGCGACCGCCAGTACGCCTCTACCCTTGGCCACTCGGGTCACGGTCTGAAGGATCCTGCTTTGTAATTCCGCGTCCGCGACGATGGGCCGGTGGACCTCGCTGGGATAGGCGTCTTCGGCGAACTCCACCACCTCGCCAAAAACCTCCTGATCGGTGAAACCTTCCTTTCGAATCCGTTGAACAAACCGGGCCGCCAGCCAAGGGCCTCCCAGCCACTGCTCCAGGCGCATCTCCCCCTTCTCCGTGGATGGCGAGATCGCGTAGGGGCTGCCTCCCTTCGCTTCAAGACCTCTGTAAACAAACGTCCCGTCCCGCTGCCGCATCGTGTGCCAGCCCAACTCCGCCAGGTGGGCGGGGATCTTGCCAGGAACCGAATAGATCGGCTTGCCATCCTTTAGGACACTGACCGCAACGCCGGTTCCAACAGTCACCACGATCCCGTTGGGGACACCGTACATCGCCCCCTGAGGATCCCGGTACTCGCCAAGGGCAGCGGCCTCGGTATCGTGCAGGAACTCCACCGGAATCTCTCTGCCGAACCGGCTCTGGAGCTCCTTAGAAAGAGGCGTGAGGAGGTCGACTTCCTTGCCTATGAATCCTTCGATCTTGTCGTTCCTTAAGAGGCCCTTTTGAGGATCGCCGGTGCCTGCCCAGGAGATCCCCAGGCCCTTGAGGCGCTCCGGGGGAACCCTAAGGTGCTTTAAGGCCAGCTCCACCTGATCGGCAATTGCCATGGCAGCCCTCTGAACCGGATCCCCAATCTCCGGGTATTTCGCCTTGATCTCCTGCCAGGTTACAGCGCTGGGCTGATCCTCGGCTGTCCCAAGGATCCCCTGGGTCGTTAATACGCCGGCAGAAACCTTTGTCCCGCCTATGCTGATGCCCACCTGAACCGGCTCCTCCTCCAGCCCAGCGGATTCGGGCTTGGCAGGAGGTGTTTCCTCGGCCAAGGCCTTTTGCCGTTCGGCCAAGGCCAACTGGATGGCGGCCATCACCTCCGCTTTCGCGCTCCTCTGCAGTCCGGAGAAGCGGCTGCCATCATCGGTTGGATCCTGAACATCCAGGGGAAAGCGGAGGAGACCGGGGGTGGTCCCTGAAAGCCGAATGTTAAACAGATGGTCTGGCCTGGAGCTCGCCGGGTGGGCAAAAAAGAAGGTTATCCCGCTTTCTCCATTCGGGGCAATCTTTCCTAGAATCTTGAGCGCGTTCTCCAACGTCGCCGCCCTCCACTGCTGGCCGCCAACCGTGAAGAGCACCTCGACCTGATGCAAATCGCCGGTGAACCAGTCTAGGGAAGGCCATCCCCCCTTACCCAAGAACTGGCTCAGCAGGCGGCTCTGGATGGCCGCAATCCCCTGGGCATCTCTTAGCTCCGGAGAAAGGATAACCTTGGCCTCTTGGCTTTCGATGGAGGAGGTTCTCCAGCGCAGGGAAGGATCCGAGCTCGTTTCACCCGGCAGGGTCGCAAGCAAGGCGAGAAGATCTCGTTCATTAGCGATGGCATGGGCGATCAGAAGGGTCGAAAGGCAGGCATCGTAGCAGTGGCTTCCCGGCAGGATGACGCCGCTGTGAGAAGGCTCTGTTCCAATGATGAATGTCGCCTCTTTCTTTTCCAGCGCCTCCTGCTCCAGGGAGTGCATCTGGGCAACAACGTTGGCCTCACCGGTCCCTACCCGATGCATCCGAATCTGAACACCCGGGTGCCGCTTCTCAAGCAGCCCGGCCATCTGCTCGAACCTCAAAGAGGCGGCTTCGTTCAGCACCAGGTCCATCCGTTTGAAGCCGCGGTCCAAGGCCTTTTCCAGGGCCAGCCAGACCACAAGGGAAGCGGTCTGCTGGGCGTTCAGCCGGATCGCCTCTCCTGTGGCATCGTCCAAGAGGACCATCCCGATCCGGTCGGCATCGATGTCCACCGAGGTTCCAAAGTCGGCCTTCAGGGCTTTCACCTCCTGAACTAAGTCATCAAGGCCTTCTCCATCGGGATTGGGATCGTGGGCGGTCTGGCGGTTGATCTGATGCACCAGGCGGAGACCAAAATCGGCCCAGACAGCGGGGTACCACCCCTCAACAGTTGGCTCGCGATCCTCCTGAGGGCCGGCCGAGCTGCCGTTCGAGTCGAACACCACGCGAACCTTGTTAAGAGATGGGAAGTCCTGCTCTGCCAAGAGCGTCGCTAGGATCTCCCTTATAAAATCCCGGTAGCGTTTAAACGCCTCCCAGCGAACCTCTTTGGAGCGGGCCGCGAGGGCAGATTCCGCCAAGGCCTTCACCCCAGCCATGGAGTCGAAAACCTCCCCGACCTTCTTCAAGTCAAGGACCAGCTCGTCGGTCTGGCGAATGAGCCGGGCGGCGTCTGGATGCGGAAGAAGGGCCCCGCCGGCTTCCCACCCCTGAGAGAATTCCCAGCCGATAAACTCCGGCAGATCCTCGTGCCCCGCGTAAGGGGTGGGATTGTGGCTGGCCGTCACGTTGACACCGCCGTGGGCCTTTTTCCAGCGGATGGTGTTCATGTAGATCGGCTTGGGGGCGATGCCTAAGTAGAGAATCTCGAGCTTCACCCCAAGCCTTCGCGAAGCCGCCTGCATTCCCTCCGCCAGGTACTCAACAAGAGGTCCTGAGCCTTGCCGCGGGTCGCGGGCCATCACGACCGTGTAGCGCTCCGGATCCGCTTGGCCGTGGGCGCCCCGGTACTGCTCCACCAGATCCGAGAAATATTGAAAACCGTCCACGTTGGCCAGGGCCAGCACGCTGAAAAATCCGGGATCCCCCCGGCCCTCTTTCAGCCGAATCCTCGTTCCAGAAACCGACCGGGTCATCTGGGGCGGCTCGTAAGGGAGTTCCCCCTCCCATCGGATGGCTTGCGCGGTGCCCTTGGACAGCAGGGTTTGGATCGCTCGGTGGAAGGAGGCGACGTCTTCAAAATGTTTCTCTTTCTCTTTAAGCTCCTCC
>CAYJSX010000022.1:0-2990 GCA_964372575.1 uncultured Planctomycetia bacterium | reverse complement strand
CTCCTCCAGCCCGGCGGTGGGCAGCGCGACTGGGCGTTCGGCGGCCAGGCGATCGAGGACGGCTCGATCGTCCGGATAATGCTGACGGATCAAATCGTGGGCTCGTTGGACCTGGGGATCGTGTGCGGCAACGCCCTGGAGCACCGCCTTGAGCTCTTCATCCGAGGCGACCCGAACCGGCTCGCCCTTGGCCCTCTTGATCTGAATCTCCAGGTAGCGTTTGAAGGCATCGGGACCGCGCCGAAGCCGGGACTGGATGACCTCGGGCGGCAGATCGCCCACCGGATTCCCCACCAAGATACCCTGGATTCCAAGCTCCTTCGCCAGCTCCAAACCCTTGCGGCCTGTTCCGGTTGACTTGCCCTCATCGTCTAAGAAGGCCACCTGGGCCGCCTGCCCTCCCTGCTTAACCTGCTCATCCACAACCTTGCGGATCAGATCGGCCTTGTTCACCCAACTGATGTTGATGGTTCCAAAGCCGGTGGCGGTAACTTCGGCACCCGGAAATTTCTCCTGGAGCCCTTTGACGATGGCAGGGCGCGGATCGTATTGGTCGCGGGCCTGGCCCTTTGGGGCCCGGTCCCGGATGTCGTAGAGGGTGATCATGGAGAAGACCTTCTCCGAATCAGGACCCTTGGCCTCGTAAATCCCAAAGCCCCGGTACCGGTACACATCCATGTCCCGGTTGCGCCTTAAGCGGGCAGAATCTGTTTCTTTTTCAGCCGCTCCCTGGCCGATGAACAATCCCTGGAAGGCACCCTGGGGATCCTCCCCGTAAGCTGGAATCGTCGGAGCGATCTCGTCCAAGGCCTGCACCAACCGATCCCTGGTGAAGAAGGCCCCTTGGCTCCTTTCTTGAATGAGACCTTGAAGGGCTGAGCTTCCAAATCTCCCATGAACGATCAGACGCTTCTGGGCTTCCTTCTTCTCCTCTTTGGAAAGGCCCTCGAGAATCTTCTCGGGCCCCAGACGCCGGGTGGCCAGCGCTTCGTCGCGGGAGGTCAAGAGGCGGAAGATGCCTTTCAAGGAGACTGTCCATCGGCGAATCAGGGCCTGCGCACGCGGATCTACCGGCGGGTCTGCCTCCTTATCGTGGGCCCCAAGCGCCACGGTATGATCCAAATCGGCAACCACTTCTTTGAGAATGGGCCCCTGGCGCGACCGCGTCTCCAGCGAATCTTCCAGTTGAGGCAGCAATTTCTCGACCATCTCTTTCCAGCCGGAGCGCCAATCCACATTCCAAGCCCTCTGGTCGTGGCCAATATTTTGCCCCACCAGGATGGCGTTCCAAACGTCGGCCATCCGATCCACCCGAGGAGGCCGGTAGTTGAAGCCATCCAGAACCGGAATCGGCTGAAGCTGGCTATCCGCCAGCTCAGCGGCCGCCACCGAGCGGCCCTGGCCAATGGTGGTGTGACCGCGCAGAACCACCGGCCGGTGCCGGCCATTGAGCCAGGTTCCCCGTTGGATGCGGACCGTCGGCTCCAGCACCGCCGTGCCTTCGACCCAAATCTGATCTGGGACCCCATCGCTCTCAAAGATGTCCTCCAGGATCCATTTCCGGTCTTCTGAGCCCGCAGGGGCCTTCACCCCCAAGAGATAGATCTCGGCATCTGCAGCCACCGCCACCCCTCGGCCCTGGAGCCATTTGATCTCATCCTTATCCAATCGGGCCGCGCCCACGGGAATTTCGCGAGGGACCCTCCATGAGATGGGCCCGCCCACCGACCCGGTGAAGGTCTGGCCATCTGCCGTGATCCCGGTGATGGTGGCCCCCGGGGGCACAACAGTTTTTCCTGTCAGCACAACCGGCTGGTCAGTCCCATCCAAGATAGCCCCAGGCCCAATGGTCACAGTCTCACTGTCTAGGTGGATACGGCCCCGCAGGGTTGCGGTTCCCTGGAAGGTTTTCTTCAGGTCGGGGAAGGTAGCTGAGGCATTGGAGATGGTAAGCGTTGTGCCTGGCTCCACCTTGACTCCGTCTGGGAGGCCCTTTAGGATCGCTCCCTGCCGTTTGCCGCGATAAGACACCACCCGGCCTGTATCCTTGATTCCATCCGGAGCAATCTCTCCCAGTTGAACGACCCGGGCCAGCCTTTTCTTGTTCGTAAGCCACCAGAGAACCATGTCGGTGTACCAGTACTCGTGCAGTTTGAACTTCGTGTCGTCCGGATGGTCAAAGTCAGGATCGTAGGCAGTCCAGATCCCTCCTTCAATCGCCTGCTCAATGGCAGAGACCTTAAAGAGGAAGATGCCGGCATTTAAGGCGTGGTAGAAGGGCTGCTCGCCCGGCTGATGGGTGTCGTATCCCTGGTAGACAGCGGCCTGCTGTTCAGGCGTAAGCTTGCCCCAGCTTTCAACCTGAGGGATGGCCTCTCGGGCTATGCCGTGCTGGCGGGCGCTGCGGCCCCATCCGCTCAGGGCGGCGATCTGCTCTTCCTTGGACATCTGCCTCCACTCCCGGATGGCTGAAGCCCCTTGTCCAGGGTCGGCTGGGTTGAGAAAGATGATATTTCCTTTGTCCGATGGCAAAGATTTAAGCGGCGATTTGGCGCCGATCACCACATCAGGAAGTTCTGAGGGATTCTTTGGATTGGACATTCCTTCCAAGACACCGGTCAGGTAGGCGTTGGGCAGCTCCGGCAAAGGAGCGGACGCATAATCCCCATAGACTGGCATCACATAGGCATGCTCATGAAGACGGCCCAGCTCCTTGAGCCGCCGAACTCCCTCACGTAAGCCGCCTCCCGGCCCATCCGGAATGGTCACGGCCAGGATGACCCGATCTCCCAACAGATCCCGCACCTTGGAAGGGTCCAGGTGACGATGGGCTTCAACAGAACCTGGATATTCCACCAGGTACCTTAAGATATGGGCGGCGATCTGCTCCCACACGTATTGAGCCAGCTCGCGGGTCTCTGGCAGCGCCTTGAACAGCTCTTCTTCCACCTTCCGAAGCATTCCGGCCACATCCTCTTGCTGATCCTTGT
>CAYJSX010000021.1:0-12401 GCA_964372575.1 uncultured Planctomycetia bacterium | reverse complement strand
CATTGTGGGGGTGATGCTGGATACGCTGCGCCAGATGGAGTCGTTTCTCCTCAAGCGGAATTACGAAGGGTTTCTCACCCATGGCCGGTTGCGATCGCGCAGGTAGTACGGATGCGGCTCATCTTCTTGGGACCACCCGGGGCAGGCAAGGGGACGGTGGCCGGATTGCTGAGCGAACGGCTGGGGCTGGCCCATGTGGCCAGCGGAGATCTGCTGAGGGCCGCTGTCCAGAAGGGGGAGCCGCTGGGCAAACAGGCCCAGGGCTACCTCCAACAGGGGGTCCTCGTGCCTGACCATTTGGTGACCGGCATGGTGCTCGATTTCGTCAAGGGGCTTGGGGCCAAGAGAGATTTTGTGCTGGATGGCTTTCCCCGCACCGCCGGCCAGGCCCAGGCCTTGGATGAGACCCTCGCGAAAGAGGGCCAACCCCCCGTCGATCTGGCGATTGATTTTTCGGTTTCCCGCGCCAAGATCGTTGAGCGGCTCTCCGGCAGAAGGGTCTGCTCGCGCTGTCAGACCCCTTATCACACCCAGACGCTCGTCCCAAAGGTCGCTGGGGTGTGCGATCGTTGCGGGGGCGAACTGGTGAGCCGGCCGGACGACGAGCCGCAGACGGTTTTAAGGCGCCTGGAAGTTTATGAGGAGACGTCACGCCCCCTGATCGATTTCTACCGCAGACAGGGAAGGCTGCGCCGCGTAGACGGCGAGGGGGATAAGGAGGGGACGTTTACGTCGGTGATGCAACTGCTCCGCGCCGAAGGCCTGGTTCAAGGAGGGGTGGGGTGATCGAGTTGAAGAGTCCGAGCCAACTGGCGACGATGCGTCGGGCAGGAGAGATCGTGGCGGAGGTTCTCGAGGAGCTTAAGAAGGCGGTCTGTCCGGGGATCAGCACCCAGGCGTTGGACGATTTGGCCCGGCGGGCGATCCTCCAGCGGGGGGCCCAGCCGGCCTTCAAAGGGTACCGGGGCTTTCCGGCCAACATCTGCACCTCGGTGAACAACGAGGTGGTGCACGGGATCCCCTCGAGCCGCAAGCTTGGGGGGGGCGACATCGTGGGGCTCGATGTGGGTGTGGCGCTGGAGGGCTATTACTCCGACGCTGCCCTCACGGTGCCGGTGGATGGAATTGCCCCGGAGGTCGAAAGGCTGCTTTCGACCACCCGGGAGGCCCTGGCTCAGGGGATCAGCCTGGTCCATCCCGGACGGTACCTTTCCGACATTTCGCACGCCATCCAGAAGGCGGTGGAGTCGCGCGGCTTTTCGGTGGTGCGCGATTTTGTGGGACATGGGATCGGCTCACAGCTTCACGAGCCGCCCCAAATCCCCAATTATGGCAAGCCCGGTCAAGGCCCCAGGCTCAAGGCCGGCATGGTGCTGGCGATCGAGCCGATGGTCAACATGGGAGACTGGCCCGTCAAGGTCCTGGAGGACGGCTGGACCGCCGTCACCCGCGACGGGAGCTGGTCGGCTCACTTTGAGCACACCGTGGCGGTGACAGAATCCGGCCCGGAGATACTCACCCAATGCCAAAAGAAGAGTCGATCCAGGTAGAGGGCACGGTGGCAGAGGCTCTGCCCAACGCTATGTTTCGGGTGGAGCTGGACAACGGCCATAAGATTTTGGCCCATGTGGCCGGCAAGATGCGGATGCATTTCATCCGGATTCTTCCTGGGGACAAGGTGACGGTGGAGCTTTCTCCCTACGACTTAACGCGGGGGCGGATCACCTTCCGCGCGAAGGCATAAACGATGAAGGTGAAGGCTTCGGTCAAGAGAATCTGCGAGCGCTGCCGGATCGTCAAGAGGAAGCGGGTCATTCGGGTGATCTGTACCAATCCCCGACACAAACAGAGGCAGGGATAAAGCGGTGAGACGACGCGAGCGCCCCCTTCCCCAAGAGGAAGAGGAGAAGGAGGTTCCAGTTGCCTAGGATCATGGGGGTGGATCTTCCCAAGGGAAAGAGGATCGACATGGCCTTAACCCATCTCTACGGAGTGGGCAGGAGCCTTTCGGGTCGGATCCTGGCCGATGCCAAGGTGGATCCCGGGGTGCGGGCGAAGGATTTAACCGAGGATCAGATCACTCGGATCACCTCGGTGATTTCCCAGGGAATCAAGGTGGAGGGAGACTTGAAGCGGGAGATTTCACAGAACATCCGGCGACTCATCGACATCGGCTCTTACCGGGGGTTAAGGCACCGGCGGGGGCTTCCGGTTCGGGGACAGAGGACCCACACCAATGCCCGGACTCGGAAAGGCCCTCGCAGGGCGATCGGCGTTCGAAAGAAGCCGACACCGCCCTCTGCCCCGGCACCGGCCAAGGCCTAACGAGATAAAAAGGAAACCTTTAAGTCTATGGCTGAGAAGACAACCAAGAAGAAGATCAAGGTTCAAGTCGTAAGCGCCGTCGCCCACATCCAGGCGACCTTCAACAACACGGTGGTGAGCATCACCGACAAGCAGGGCAACGTCCTGTGCTGGTCGTCCACCGGGGTGGTCGGCTTCAGCGGCTCCAAGAAGGCCACCCCCTTCGCGGCCCAGGTGGCGGCGGAGGATGCGGCCAAAAAGGCGCTGGGGATGGGGGTCCGGGAGGTGGAAGTTCAAGTCAAGGGCCCGGGCTCTGGGCGGGAGTCGGCCATTCGGGCCCTCTCGGCGGCGGGGTTGACCATCACCCTGATCCGGGATGTGACGCCGGTTCCTCACAACGGCTGCCGGCCGCCCAAGCGCAGAAGGGTTTAGCTTCCATGGCGCGCTACGTGGGTCCAGCTTGTCGGGTGTGCCGCCGCCAAGGGATCAAGCTCTTCCTGAAAGGGACCAAGTGCGTCACCGAGAAATGTCCCTTTAACCGAAGGGGCTACGCGCCCGGACAGCATGGGTCGGCCCGGATCAAGCTCTCCGATTACGGACTTCAGCTTCGGGAGAAACAGAAGGTCAAAAGGATATACGGCCTGCTGGAGCGTTCGTTCCGCCACTCCTTCGCCGAGGCCTCTCGGAGCAAAGGGGTCACCGGCGAGAAGCTCCTGGAGCTTCTGGAGAGGCGTCTGGACAACGTGATCTATCGGTTGGGCTTTGCCACCTCCAGATCCCAGGCCCGCCAGATCGTCCGGCACGGGCATGTCCAGGTGGGGGGGCGCCGGATGGACGTCCCCTCCTTCGTGGTGAAGCCCGGTTCTCAAATTGCCTTGGTGGGTTCCGAGGGTTTCTTGAAGAGGGTCCGCGAGACCCGGGAATTGACCCAGGAGCGGCCGCTGCCGCCCTGGCTCACCCGCAGTCCCGAGGAGCCCTCTGGGACTGCCGTTGGGATTCCCTCCCGGGCGGATGTTCAGTTTCCGATTCAGGAGCAGCTGATCGTCGAGCTTTATTCGAAGTGACATGACCCCCCCACCTCCCTTATTTGGCTTAACAGGGACGGAGACCGCCGGAAGCCAAA
This sequence comes from uncultured Planctomycetia bacterium, assembly GCA_964372575.1. Taxonomy (GTDB): domain Bacteria; phylum Omnitrophota; class Gorgyraeia; order 1-14-0-20-64-10; family 1-14-0-20-64-10; genus JACOVG01. The sequence goes on along the minus strand of CAYJSX010000021.1, from coordinate 8,974 downwards.
TCGGTCCACAGGCCCGGTCCGCCTCTGGCGGACGAAAGGAGGTGGGAGGGTGAGGCCCGGACTTACGAAGTGGAACGAAGGGAATGAATCTCTCGGGCCTGGCGGCCATCGAGGTGACGGCGTAAGTTGGCATACTCATTAAGGAGGAGATAACGTTATGGGAATCGCCTGGCGAGATTTTCAGATGCCCTCGAAGGTCGAGTGTGACAACGAGAGCTACACCTTGACCTACGGGAAGTTTGTGATGGAGCCCTACGAACGCGGCTACGGCATGACGATCGGGAATTCCCTGCGCCGCGTGCTGCTTTCTTCCATTGAGGGGGCGGCCGTCACGTCGGTCAAGTTTTCAGGGGTGCTGCACGAGTTTTCCACGATCCCCGGGGTCGCGGAGGATGTCTCCGAGATCGTCATGAACGTCAAGCAACTCATCCTTCGCTCCCGGACCCGAAGCCCCAAGACCCTCACCCTCAAGGCCGAACACAAGGGCCCGGTCAAGGCCGGCGCCATCGAGACGGACGAGACGGTGGAGATCTTGAATCCCCAGCTTCACATCGCTGCCTTGACCAAGCCGGCCAAATTTCACGTGGAGATGGAGATGGGCATCGGGCGCGGCTATGTCCCGGCCGAGCGCAACAAGAAAGAGTCGCAGGCGATCGGGGTCATTCCGATCGATTCGATCTTCTCGCCGGTGCGCAGGGTTGATTTCCATGTGGAGAATACCCGGGTGGGTCAGATGACCGACTACGACCGCCTGATCCTGGAGATCTGGACGAACGGCTCCTTGAACCCCAAGGAGGCCTTGTTGACCGCCGCCCACATCCTCCAGCGACACCTGGATGTCTTCTCGGCCTTCGGGGAAATCCCGGGTGAGGAGACCCCGCTGGAGGAGGAGATTCTTCCCCCTGAAGTTCTGGAGAAGCTCCGGCTGCCTGTCACCGAGCTGGAGCTCTCGGTCCGATCGGCCAACTGCCTGCGGGAGGCCAAGATAAAAACGATGGCCGACCTGGTGCAGAGAAACGAGAACGAGATGCTCAAGTTCCGGAACTTTGGAAAGAAGTCTTTGGCGGAGATCCAGGAGACCTTGAAGGGAATGGGGCTCTCGCTGGGAATGAGGCTGGACCGGAGGGCCTTGGAGCGGGTCTTAGCAGGATAACGGCATGCCGCATTCGGTTTATACCAGAAACCTAGGCCGTCCTCGGAGCTGGCGCAAGGCCACGGTTCGATCTTTGGCCCAGGCGCTGCTGGCGCACGAGCGGATCACCACGACCCTGGCCAGGGCCAAAGAAACTCAGCGCCTTACCGAACGACTCATCACGCTGGGCAAGTCCGGCACCCTGTCCGACCGCCGGCGCGCCTTGAGCCTGCTGGGTGAGCCCCGGGTTGTCCACCGACTCTTTGAGGAGTTGGCCCCCCGATTCTCAGCTCGTCCTGGCGGATACACCCGGATCCTCCATTACCGCCGACGGCCAGGAGATGGAGCGGACCTCGCGGTGATCGAGTTGGTGGAGCTGGTCAAGCCGGTTCAGAAGGCAGTAGAGCCCCCGAGACCCAAAGAGGCCAAACCCAAAGAAGCCAAGCCCAAAGAGGCCAAACCCAAAGAGACCCCGAAAACCCCCACGGAGAAGCCCAAGCCGCGCGGAGGCTTCCTCAGAGGCCTGCGCAGATTTTTCAAGGGCCGCAAAGAGCCCTAAAGTCGAATGAAGTTAGCCCAGCGGATTCAAGCGGTAGCCCCCTCCGCGACCCTAAGGATCACGGCCCTGGCAAGGTCGCTCAAGGCCCAGGGCTTGAAGATAGTCAATCTGGCCGCTGGCGAACTCGATTTCGACACCCCGGAGCCGATCAAAAAGGCGGCTGAGGCAGCGATCGAGGAAGGCTTCACCAAATACACCCCTACCACCGGAATCCCAGAGCTTAAAGAGGCCATTGCCCGCCGTTTCAAGGAGGATAGGGCCTTGGTCTATGAACCTTCCCAAATCGCTGTGACCTGTGGGGCCAAGCAGGCCCTTTACAATCTCCTCCAAGTTTTGGTCAACCCCGGTGACGAGGTCCTCATTCCCTCTCCCTACTGGGTGAGCTATCCGGAGATGGTTCGCCTGGCCGAAGGTAGACCCATCGAGGTCAAAACCAACCCTCAAGATGGCTTTCAGCTTCGGGCGAGACAGGTAGAGCCCCTCCTAAGTTCCCGGACCCGCGGGATCCTCTTAAACTCCCCCTCCAATCCCACCGGTGCCGTCTTGGGAGAAGATTGCCTGGAGGAGATCGCCCAGCTTGCCAGCCGCCGAGGGCTTTGGATCGTGAGCGACGAGATCTACAGCCGGCTTGTCTTTGAAGGCCGCTGTACCTCTGTCGCGGAGCTATCGCCCGAGGCCTACCAGAGGACCTTTGTGGTGGACGGGGTCTCCAAGGCCTACGCCATGACCGGCTGGAGAATCGGCTACCTGGCAGGAGCGGCCGAGGTGGTGGAGGCCGCTGGCCGGCTCCAGGACCATTCCACCTCCAACCCTTCTTCCATCAGCCAGCGGGCCGCGTTGGCGGCCCTCACGGGCGATCAAACCTCTGTTCGTCAAATAACCACCGAGCTGAAGGCCCGTCGGGACCTTTTGGTATCCCGGTTGAATCAGATCCCTCGGCTTTCCTTTGTGAAGCCACAGGGGGCCTTCTACTGCTTTGTGGAGATCTCCAAAACGGGCTTGGGCTCCAACCTCTTTGCCGAGCGTTTCTTGAAGGAGGCCCAGGTGGCGGTGATCCCAGGCGAGGGCTTTGGCTGGGACACCCACATCCGTCTGAGCTTCACCGTGTCCAAAGAAGAGTTGGAAGAAGGGGCAAAAAGGCTCTTGGAATTTGTCCGCTCGATCTCACGGAGCCCTTAGCATGGCCCATCGGGTAACCCTCATCCCTGGCGATGGCATCGGCCCTGAAGTGGCCTCCGCGGCCCGGGCCGCGATTGAGGCGACCGGGATACCCATCGAGTGGGAGATCCACGACGCAGGCGAAGGGGCTACGCCTAAATTTGGCACTCCGTTACCTGAGCCGCTTTTGGCATCGATCCGAAAGAATAAGGTGGCCCTCAAAGGGCCCATCACCACTCCCATCGGTACCGGAATCCGCTCGGTCAACGTAGGCCTAAGGCATGCCCTGGGCCTGTATGCCTGCGTGCGGCCGTGCCGACTTTATCCAGGGGTGATCACCCATTACCAGAAGGCGGACCTCGTGATCATCCGGGAGAACTCCGAAGATCTTTATGCCGGGATTGAGTACGATACCGGCACCCCCGAGGTTCGAGAGCTGATCGCCTGGGTGAGGGCCCATGGGGGAAAGACGATTCACGCCGATTCGGCCATCTCCTTGAAGCCGATCTCACGAGACGCCTCGGAGCGGATTGCCCGCTTTGCCTTTGAGTACGCCCTCGCTCACAACCGAGGGAAGGTCACGGTGGTCACCAAGGCGAACATCATGAAATTTTCAGACGGCCTCTTCCTCAAGGCGGCCCGAGAGGTAGCCGCTCGTTATCAGGGCAGGGTCGAGTTCGAGGAGCGCCTGGTGGACAGCCTGTGCATGCAGTTGGTTCAGAGGCCCGAGGCCTACGACCTTCTTCTGGCCCCCAACCTCTACGGCGACATCGTTTCAGACCTTTGCGCTGGGATTGTGGGAGGGCTCGGCGTGGCCCCAGGCGCCAACATCGGCCAGGAGTCCGCCGTTTTTGAAGCGACCCACGGTTCAGCGCCTAAGTACGCGGGCCAGAACAAGGCGAACCCCACCGCGACGATCCTCTCCGGGGTCTTGATGCTGCGTCATCTGGAGGAGAATCAGGCGGCCGACCGATTGGAGAGGGCTGTTTCCGAGACGATCCAGGAGGGCCGTTGGGTCACGTACGACTTAAGGTCCAAAGGAGATTCGCGTCCGGCCGTTGGAACCCGCGAGATGACTCAAGCGATCATCGATAAATTAAAGCGGTCAGGATGAAATGGCCCTTCCTTCTTATGACCTGTGCGTGATTGGGGCGGGGCCTGGAGGGATCTCCGCCGCCATTCGCGGCGCCAGCCGGGGAGCGCGGGTTTGCCTGGTGGACCCGGGCCCTTTGGGCGGAACGTGTCTGAACCGGGGATGCATCCCGGCTCGAGCGATGGGCACGACCGCCAAGCTGATGGCCCAAATCCAGAAGGCCGAATCGGTTGGGATTGAGCTTCTGGGCCAGGTGAAGGTTTCCCTGGCGGCTGTGGTGGCCCGCAAGGAGCGGATCTTAAGGAGACTGCGGGCTGGCCTGGAGAGCTTGATTCGAGACAACGGGGTGACCTGGCTGGCCGGAGTCGGGATTCTTCAGTCTGCCCATGAGGTGGAGGTTCAAGGTTTGGGCCCTGGCACCCAGGGGCTTAAGGCCCTGGCGATCGTTTTGGCGACCGGTTCTAAGGCCGGAGGATTGCCCGGGTGCCCTGTGGACGGAAAGACCGTGATCACCAGCGATGAGCTGCTGGAGGCGACCGATTTGCCAAAGAATCTGGTGGTGGTGGGAGGCGGTGTTGTCGGTTCTGAATTTTCCAGCTACTTTTGCGACCTCGGGGTTCCGGTGACCCTGGTGGAGTTGGCGGACCGAGTGCTGCCTTTTGAGGATGAGAGGATCTCGGCCGCCTTCCACGAAAGCCTGAAGCGAAGGGGGGCTGCCATCTTGACCTCCACCAAGGTTGAGGGGATCGGCCTCACCGCCACGGGCGAGGCGAAGGTTTCCCTAAGCAGTGGGAAGAACCTCACCGCTTCCAAGGTTCTGGTGGCGGCCGGGCGGACCCCCCAGGTCCCTCAGGGGTGCGAATCGCTGGGCTTAAGTCTCAAGGAGGGTGGAATGCCGGTTGATGAGACCTTGAGGACCCGAGTCTCGAACATCTTTGCCATTGGGGATCTTCTGGGGCGCTATCAACTGGCCTGCACGGCGAGCTATGAGGGGGCCTTGGCGGCGCAGAACGCCGCCGGAGATTCCAAAAAGGCGCGGTACGAGGCGGTGCCGGATGTGATCTACACCGAGCCGGAGATCGCCTCAGTCGGCTGGACCGAGGCTGAGGCTCGGGAGCAGGGGAGATCGGTCAAGGTAAGCACGCTCAGTCTCACCGGCTTTGCCCGCGCCCAGACGTTGGAAGAGACAGAGGGATTCGTTCAGGTGGTGGCCGAGGAGAAGGGGGGAACCCTCCTCGGGGTTCAGATCATCGGGGCCCGCGCCACCGATCTGATTGGGGAAGCGGCCCTGGCGATTAAGCAGGGGCTGACCCTGCGCAGTCTGGTTGAAACCCTCCATGGACATCCCACAATGAGCGAGTCTCTCTGGGAGGCCTCGGCCATGGCGCTGGGACAGTCGATCTACTATGCCCGTCCCCGTTAGCGGCGATTGCCTAAATTCCGCTGTCATTCCCGCGCAAGCGGGAATCCGGTCCCCGCGTACGCGGGGAGGAGATGACCCCCGCCTTCGCGGGGGTGACAGGAATGCCATCGCATCAGGCCAGTTTCCCTCATGGCTGAGGCGGCCCATCACGTTGGAGGGGCAATGGGACCAGGCCAGGCGCCTGGTCAGCGGGTTGTCGCTCCACACCGTCTGCCAGGAGGCGAGGTGTCCTAACTTGGGAGAGTGCTGGTCCCACGGCAACGTGAGCTTCATGATCTTAGGGGACCGATGCACACGGCGATGCGGCTTCTGCGCAGTCCAGACGGCCAAACCCCTTCCGACGGACTCCAACGAGCCTTTTCGCCTGGCCCAGGCGGTGCTCGATTTGGGCCTGCGCTACGTGGTGGTCACCTCGGTCGCGCGGGATGATCTGAAAGATGAGGGGGCCGGCCACTTTGCCGAATGCGTGGCCGAGATCCATCGGAAGGCCCCCCCTGTCCAGGTGGAGGTGCTCACCCCAGACTTTCATGCCAGGGTGGAGTTGGTCGAGCAGGTGGTCCGCTCGCGTCCGGCGGTTTATAACCACAATGTGGAGACGGTCGAGCGTTTGAACCGCGAGGTCCGACCTCAGGCAGACTACCGCCGTTCTCTGGAGGTCCTCCACCTCGCCAAGGGGTTGGCTGGGGCGTCGGTCAAGGTCAAGAGCGGGCTGATGGTAGGGCTGGGAGAAAGGCCTGAAGAGGTATTTCAGACCCTTCGGGATCTGCGTGAGGTGGGCACCGACATCGTGACGATCGGGCAGTACCTCAAGCCAACACCGGCCCACCGGGACGTCAGCGAGTTTGTAGCCCCAAGGCAGTTTGATCGGTACCGGGCCTGGGGCAGGGAATTGGGCTTTTCTTTTGTTTATGCCGCCCCCTTGGTTCGCTCTTCCTACAACGCCTACGAGGCACTCCAAGGAGAATCTCATGCTTACTGAAGCCAACCGGATGAAGCGCCTTCCCCTGTATCTGTTTACGATCCTGGACGAATTGAAGGCCAAGGCAAAGGCCAAAGGGATTGATGTGATTGACCTGGGGATGGGCAATCCCGATCTGCCCAGCCCCCCGCACGTGGTGGAGGAGCTCTGCCGCTCAGCCCGAAAACCGGAGAACCACCGCTATTCCAGGTCCAGCGGGGATGTGGAGAGGCGCCTGAACGAGGCGATCGCCCGGTGGTATGGGGAGCGTTTCGGCGTTACCCTGGACCCCAAGACCGAGGTGCTGCCCCTGATCGGCTCCAAGGAGGGCCTGGCCCATCTGTCCCTGGCCTTCCTGAACAACGACGACATCGGCCTGGTCCCCAACCCGAGCTACCCGCCCCACGCCAACAGCGTCATCATGGCAGGCGGCATCCTGTACAACATGCCCATCGGGCCGGAGAATCACTTCAAGCCCAACTTCCGGGTGCTGGGCAGAGAGGTAGCCCGAATGGCCAAGATCCTCTTTGTGAGCTACCCCCACAACCCAACGGCCGCCTGTGTGGACCTGGACTTCTACCGGGAGCTGGTGGACTGGGGCAGGGGGAAAGAGCTGATCCTCTGTTCGGACCTCGCCTATTCCGACATCGTCTTTGACGGCTACCAGGCCCCGAGCCTCCTTTCGGTCAAGGGGGCCAAAGAGGGAAACGTGATCGAGTTTCACACCTGTTCTAAAAGCTACAACATGGCCGGCTGGAGGATCGGCTGGGCGGTGGGCAATGCCCACATCCTGCGTTCCTTGGAGAAGACCAAATCGTACATTGATTTCGGGATCTTTCGGGCGGTCCAGGAGGCGGCCATCGCGGCGCTCACCGGGCCGCAGGACTTCGTTAAAGAACTGGTCAAGGCCTACCAGGGCCGGCGAGACGTTTTTGTGAAGGGCTTGTCCGACATCGGCTGGAAGGTCCCTATGCCAAAGGCCACCTTTTATGTCTGGGCCCACATCCCTCCAAAATTCAGCGGCTTAAGCTCCCTCGAATTCGCCCAGTTGCTGGTGGACGAGGCCGGGGTGGTGGTCGCCCCGGGAAGCGGCTTTGGCGAGTACGGGGAGGGCTTCATCCGATTCTCCCTCGTGGAGCCGGAAGAGCGTCTGACGATCGCCGTAGAGAGGATCCGGAAGGTCCTGGCCATCACTTCTTGATTTGATGAGAAACCGTCTCCTCCTCATGTACATCACGGGCCATTCGGGCCATTTCCAGGCGGCCCGGGCGCTGGCTCAGGGAATCCGGCAGCTTCATCCTGGCGCCGAGACCCTTTTGATTGATGCCTTTCAGTACCTCAACCCGATCCTGGCCCGCATCGTGGACCGGATGTACATGTCGGTCATCCAGAAATGGCCTGAGCTCTGGGATTATCTTTACGACAACCCTACCATCGTCCAGCGCTCGGAGAGACTGCGCCGGCTCCTGCACCGGTACGATTCCCCGCGCCTGATGGAGCTTCTGTCGGAGTTTCAACCGGAGGCGATCGCCTGCACCCAGGCCTTTCCCTGTGGGTTGGCGGCCAACATGAAGCAGGAAGACGGCCTGAAGACTCCCCTCTATGGAATCCTGACCGATTTCTCGCCCCATGCCTTCTGGGTGCACCCGCAGGTGGACGGCTACGTGGTGCCGGCCGAGGAGAACCAGCGCTGGTTCGAGCAGCGGCGTGTCCCCCCGGATCGAATCTTTCCCCTGGGGATTCCCATCGATCCTTCCTTTGACCAGGGGCCTCAGGTGCAGCAGATTCGCAGGCGCCTCCAGCTCTCTGCCGAGGTGCCGACCCTCCTTTTCATGGGGGGCGGACAGGGATTGGGCCCGATCCTGGAGGCGGTGAAGGCGCTGGACCGGATTGAACGGCCCCTCCAGCTTCTGGTGGTGGCCGGGACCAATGAACCGCTGTACCACCGCCTGATCACCGCCGCCCCGCGCCTCAAACACCCGATTCGGGTCTTTGGTCATGTGGAGTTCGTATCGGATCTCATGAGTGTCGCGACCCTCATTGTGACCAAACCCGGAGGGCTGACCACCTCCGAGGCCCTGGCCAAGGGGCTTCCCATCGTGATCCTCAATCCGATCCCGGGTCAGGAGGTGAAGAACGCCCGCTTCCTGGTGGAATCGGATGTGGGCTGTCAAGCCCAAGACGCCAAAGAGCTTCCCTCCCTCGTGGAACGGCTCCTGGCCAACCCCAAGGAATTGGAGCGGCTTTCAACCAACGCCAAGCGCCTGGGAAAGCCCAAGGCGGCCCTGGAGGCGGCCGAGCTGATCTTGGGCCTCAAGGGTTAGGCGGTGTTCTTCTGCACCCTTTACCAGGCCGGGCGTCTCCTGTGTCTGGCCTTGCCCAGAGGGGTCAGTCTTTGGATTGCGCGCAGACTCGCCGATTTCTTCTGCTGGCGTTCTCCCAGGGACCGAGAGGCGGTTTCCAGGAATCTGTCCGCCGTGTTCAAGACCCCTCGGGTCCCCGGCCATTTGGTGCGGGAGGTCTTCCGAAATTTCGCGATGTACCTCGTGGACTTCTTCCTCTTTGCGCGGCTGGACGATCGCCGATTGGCCCAATGGGTCCGTGTGGAGGGCTTGGAAAACGTGGAGGAGGCCCGGCGGATGGGGCGCGGG
>CAYJSX010000020.1:5019-12428 GCA_964372575.1 uncultured Planctomycetia bacterium | reverse complement strand
TAAGATAACATCAAAATGAACGAGCCGACAACCTGCGTTGAGTTTCTGATATCGTGGGTTACTCCCCAGCACGGTGCTTGGGAGCCTATCCACAAACGGAGGTGCCGGCTCATGGAACAGAATATCACGGTGGTTGGACTGGACGTATCGAAAAAGATGCTGATGATGGCGGTGTTGCCGCCCGGAACGGATCGAATCCGAGAGAGCAAAGCGATCGAGAACCATCCGAAGGTCATCGAGAAGGAAGTACGACGGCTGGCTTCTGGAGGGTCGGTGGTAGTCGTCTACGAGGCCGGACCCTGTGGGTATCCGATCCATCGGCAGATCGCCCAGATGGGTCATCGATGTGCCGTGATCGCTCCGGGGTTGATTCCCTCTCGTCCCACGGATCGGGTCAAGACCGACCGGCGGGACGCCGAGAAACTGGCACGGCTCTATCGGGCTGGAGAGCTGACAGAGATTCGGATCCCGACGCGAGAAGAAGAAGCGGCCCGCGACTTGGTTCGGGTCCGCGAAGACGCTCTGACCGATCAGCTTCGAGCCCGGCATCGGCTCTCGAAATTCCTCCTGCGGTACGGACGGACGTTCGGACAGAAGAAGGCACTGGGAGTGAAGTACCGCCTCTGGTTGAAGGCACAACGGTTTGAATGGCCGGCGCTGCAACAAGCGTTTGAGGCATTCGTTCGGGCGCTGGAGGAGACGACGGACCGCGTGGAGAGTTTGGATCGGCAGGTCGAGGAACTGGCCCAAGCGGAACCGTACCGGACTCCGGTGCGATTCCTGCGATGCCTCAAGGGCATCGATACCCTCAGCGCTCTGACACTGGTGGTGGAAGCCCAAGACTTCCGGCGCTTTGAGAAAGCGGCGGCTTTCATGGGGTTCACCGGCCTGGTCAGCTCGGAGCACAGCTCTGGGGAGTCGATCCGACGAGGTGGGATTACCAAAGCGGGGAATGCTCACCTGCGACGGGTGTTGGTGGAGGCGGCCTGGTGCAACCGGCACCATCCCGTCACCAGCCGGGAGTTGGCGATCCGCCGGAAGGGTTGTCCTGCCTCGGTGCTTCAGATCTCCCGTAAAGCCCAAGACCGCCTTTACCGCAAGTACTGGCGCTTGGTCAGCCGAGGTAAATCGCATTCGGTTGCCATTGCAGCGGTCGCTCGGGAATTGGCGGGTTTTGTGTGGGCCATCGGGCAGCAGATGCCCGCAGTGTCGGTGGGGTAAGTCAGCATGTTCTTGTTCCGGAGAGGGCTTTGGCCCTGGGAGAGAGGCAGCGGCAAGGAGAACCCTCGCGAGCTCTATGTGGCGCAAAGGCGAAAGCCGGCGATGACCCACGACATAAGATGGAGGCAGCTCCCGACGAATCGTAATCATGCGTCCCTGTCCCCGAGCGGGATAACACGCGAATATCAGATTGATTCACCGTCGATTATCCGCCTCTCCCCGGGACCAAAGCTCTCCCGGGACAGCCCCAAAAGAAGCGATGAAGAAAACGGTTGACCGGCTCGTTCATATCAGAGCCCATTTCAATACCTCCCCCCACTGGCTTCCTCTTTCCCTCTCCCCTCGTGGGAGAGGGGTGGGGTGAGGGGGACCATCAGGTTTCGCAATGAGCCCTAAGGTATAATACAAACTAATGCCGGAATTGCGCAAAGACCCCCTCACCGGCCGGTGGGTGATCATCTCCACCGAGCGCTCCAAGCGACCTGACCAGTTCGCCCCGTTGGAGGCCGCTGCCGCGCAGGTTCCCACCTCGTGCCCTTTCTGTGAAGGACACGAAGAGGCGACCGCACCGGAGATCTTTGCCCTGCGTCCCAAGGGCTCCGCCCCCAACACCCCGGGCTGGCAGGTTCGAGTCATCCCGTCGCTCAACCCCGTTCTTCGGATTGAAGGTTCCTTGGAGCGCCGTCCCCATGGAATCTACGACTGGGTCAGCGGCATCGGCGCTCATGAGATCATTGTGGAGACCCCCCAGCACAAGGCAGAGTTCTCCGAGCTCTCCCACGAGGCGATGGAGCAAGCCTTGACCACCGCTAAGGAGCGGATGGTGGACCTGGAACGGGATCCTCGGTTCCGGTACATTCTCTTCTTCAAAAACTCAGGCCCAGCGGCCGGGGAAGGGAAATACCGGCACAGCCGATCGCAGCTCATTGCCCTGCCGGTCAATCCCAGCCGCTTGAAAGACGAGCTGGATGGCTGCTTGAGATACTTTGAGACCAAGGAGCGCTGCATCTTCTGCGATCTGGTGCGGCAGGAGTCCTCTTCCCGGGAACGCTTGGTCGATGAGAACGGCGGCTTCGTCGCGATTACCCCCTTCGCTTCCCGTTTTCCCTTCGAGCTGTGGATCCTGCCCACCAGACACTGCGCCGATTTTGTTCAGTTGGATTCTACCGGCACGCGGGAGCTGGCGCAGCTGCTCAAGAAGGTGCTTGGAAAACTGAGTGGACTTCTTAAAGATCCTTCTTACAACATGATCCTTCACACCGCTCCCTTAAGAAGAGCCCGGGCTGGCTATTGGAGGACGATCGACCAGGATTTCCACTGGCACCTGGAGATCGTTCCCCGGCTAACCCGGGTGGCCGGCTTTGAATGGGGCAGCGGCTTTTACATCAACCCGACCCCTCCGGAGGAGGCGGCCCGCTTCTTGAAGGGGCCTTAACCGATGGGCGAGTTAAGAAAAGATCTTCTCACCGGCCGGTGGGTTATCGTCGCTACCGACGCGCCGCTTGGCCCGGACGATTTCGATCGAGAGGCCCGAAGCCAGTCCCAGGGGGTTTGCCCCTTTTGTCCGGGCAACGAGGCGATGACCCCCCCGGAGATTGCCCGACGGGTTAAAGAGGGCCATCCCTGGACGATCCGGGTGGTCCCAAACAAGTTTCCGGCGCTGCGCATCGAAGGGGAATTGGATCGGGCGGGGCTGGGGATCTACGACCGGATGAACGGGCTGGGAGCCCATGAGGTGATCATTGAAACCCCCGACCATCAAAGGGAGCTCTCGGACGCCTCTGCCGAGGAGCTTCTGGAGCTCCTCAAGGTCTTTCAGGAACGCTCCAACGACCTTAAGAAGGACAAGCGATTTCGCTATCTCTTGATCTTCAAGAACTTTGGAGAGGCGGCCGGGGCATCGCTGGCCCATCCCCACTGCCAGCTGATCGCGCTTCCGATCGTTCCCAAAAGGGTCAAGGAGGAGATGCGGACCGCGCAGACCTACTACGCCCATAAAGAGCGCTGCCTCTTTTGCGACGTGCTGTATCAGGAGCTGACCGACCGGCAGCGGGTGGTATGGGAATCGGACGAGGCAGTTTCTTTTGCCCCGTATGCCTCCTGCTTTCCCTTCGAAGTCTGGATTATCCCCAAGGTCCACCAACCCCACTTCGCCCTGGCCCCCGTCCCCACCCTTGCCGGAGTGGCCAACGCCTTGGTCGAAGCCCTTCGGAAGATTCGGCGGGTCCTCCACAACCCCTCCTACAACTTCATCCTCCACACCTCGACCCTTGAAGACAAAGACCCGCAAGGGTATCATTGGCATATGGAGATCATGCCACGCCTCACACGCGTGGCCGGGTTTGAATGGGGCAGCGGCTTCTACATCAACCCCACCCCCCCAGAGCTGGCTTGCCGGTATCTTAAATGAAGCCGGGACTTGCGGAATCCCTCGGGTGCCCTCGGGACAGGCTCCGTGACGCAAGTCCCTGGCCGAATTTGCCCCCACTGCTTCGTTTTGCTTCGCAAACGAAGCAAAACGGTGGGGGTTTAATTCGGACAAGCGAGTTACGTCACTAAGAATGCAGCTCCGTAACTCGTGTCCTCATTAAAGGTGAGGTGAACATGTCGGTGCGGATTGGCATCAATGGCTTTGGAAGGATCGGTCGCTTGGTTTTTCGGGCGGGTTACCACCGTCCGGGACTCGAGTTTGTGGCCCTCAACGACCTGCCCGTCGGGGTTGAGACCTTGGCGCACCTCTTGAAGTACGATTCCAATTTCGGCGCCTTCCCCGGTTTGGTGGAGGCCCAGGAGGATGGCCTCCTGGTGGATGGGAAAAGGCTCAAGGTGGTCAGCTTCAGGTCCCCGGCCGAGATCCCCTGGAAGGATCTGGGGGTCTCCATCGTGGTGGAGTCGACCGGCCTCTTCACCGACCGTGAAAAAGCATCGGGACACCTGGCCGCTGGGGCCAAGAAGGTGATCATCTCGGCCCCCTCGAAGGGAGAGGATCTGACCATCGTCTTGGGAGTCAACGAGAAGGCCTACGACCCGGCCAAGCACCACATCCTCTCTAACGCCTCCTGCACCACGAATTGTCTGGCCCCCATGGTGAAGGTTCTCCAGGAGAACTTCGGAGTGACCAAGGGCCTCATGACCACCATCCACTCCTACACCAACGACCAGCGGATCCTGGATCTGCCCCACAAGGATCTCCGCAGGGCCCGGGCCGCAGCTCAATCTCTGGTGCCCACGAGTACGGGTGCTGCCAAGGCGATTGGCCTGGTGATCCCGGAGCTCAAGGGCAAGCTGGACGGCCTGGCGATCCGGGTGCCGACCCCCAACGTCTCGATTGTCGATCTCACCTGCGAGCTCAAAACCTCCACAACACCCGAGGCGGTCAACGAGGCCTTTAAGAAGGCGGCCGCAGGCCCCATGGGCCCATACCTGGAATATTCCGAGGCGCCTCTGGTTTCCAGAGACTTCAACGGAAATCCAAAATCCTGCATCTTCGACGCCCCCTTGACCAAGGTCGCCGATGGCAACGTGGTGAAGGTCTTCGGGTGGTACGACAACGAATGGGGATATTCCAATCGGGTGGTGGACCTCATTGAGTACATTGCCAGCCGATAAGGCCAACACCCTTGAAGACCCTGAAGGATCTGCCGATCGAAGGCAAACGGCTCCTCATCCGGTTCGACTTCAACGTCCCCCTTAAAGCGGGAAAGGTTGCCGACATGACCCGAATTGAGGCGGCCCTTCCGACCCTCCGCCTGGCCCTGGACGAGAAGGCCAAGCTCATCCTGATGAGCCACCTGGGCCGGCCGGAGGGAAGGGTGGTCGAATCCTACCGGATGAGACCGGTCGCCGAGGCCCTCAGCCAGGCAATCGGCTACCCCGTGAAGACGGCCTCTGACTGCATCGGCCCTGAAGTGGAGGCCCAAGTCCTGGCTTTAAAACCGGGCGAGATCCTCCTGCTGGAGAATCTCCGCTTTCATCCGGAGGAAGAGGCCAACACGCCTGCCTTCGCAAAGGCCCTGGCCCGTTTGGGCGAAATTTACATCAACGATGCCTTTGGAACCGCCCACCGGGCCCATGCCTCTACCTTTGGGGTGGCTCAACATTTGCCTTGCGCGGCTGGGCTTCTTCTCGCCCGAGAGATAGAGGCCCTTGACCAGGTGCTCCTCCATCCCCAAAGGCCGTACTGGCTTATCCTGGGAGGACTGAAGGTATCAGACAAGATAGGCCTGATCGAGCGGCTGATGGACCGGGTGGATGGGATCCTCATCGGAGGGGGGATGCAGTACACCTTCTTTCTGGCGCAGGGGGTTGGGGTGGGAAACTCTCCTGTGCAGAAGGATCATCTCGATCTGGCTCGAGGCCTCATGGACAAGGCGGCCCGCCAAGGGGTGAAGCTCCTGCTGCCGTTGGACCACCTGATCGCTCAGCGTCTGGCCGAAGAGGCCCCCATCCAAACCACCCAACGGCCTGGCGTGCCTGAGGGATGGGAAGGGGTCGACATTGGACCTAAGACCATCGCCGCCTTCACCCAGGCCCTCCAAGGGGCCAAGACCGTCCTTTGGAACGGCCCCATGGGGGTCTTTGAGATGAAGCCCTTCTGTCGAGGAACCCGTGCCATTGCCGAGACCCTCGCCCAACTTGAAGCTCGCACGGTGATAGGAGGGGGGGACACCGCCAGCGCGGTAAACGGTTTTGGTTTGGCTCATCGGATGACGCACGTTTCGACCGGAGGAGGTGCCAGTCTCGAATATCTGGAAGGCAAGACCCTGCCCGGCGTAGCCGCCCTGACGAGAGAATGAAGCGGACCCCCATCGTCGCCGGAAACTGGAAGATGTACACCACCCGTTCCCAGGCGGCTGCCTTGGCGGCAGCGATCGCTCTGGAGGGTACCAGGTTAAAACCTGGCACCCTCTTCAACTCGTTGCAGGTGGTCCTCTGTCCCCCCTTCACCGCGTTGGCCACCGTTTCTGATGTCTTGCGCGGCAGCGCCATCGCCCTGGGGGCGCAGGACTGTCACGGGGAACCCGAAGGGGCCTTTACCGGAGAGGTATCGGCTCCCATGCTGTTGGACTGCGGGGTGGCCTTTGTGATTGTGGGACACTCCGAGAGGCGTAGACACATGGGGGAGAGCGACGGGGTGATCCACCGAAAACTTCAGGGGTGCCTGGCGCAGGGCTTGAAGGTCATCCTCTGTGTGGGAGAGACCCAGGAGGAGCGTCAAAGAGGCCAAACCTGGGAGGTGATCGAGCGGCAACTGGAAGCGGCGCTGGCCAGCGTTGAGCCGTTGACGGCCTCTTCGCAACTGGTCTTGGCTTACGAACCGGTCTGGGCCATCGGAACAGGGATCAACGCCACCGCCGAAGAGGCCCAAGAGGTCCATCGGGCGATTCGGGATTGGCTCACGAAGAGACTGAGTCTCTCGGTTGCCCAGGCGATGCGAATTTTGTACGGCGGTTCGGTCAAACCGGGCAACACCGAGGCGCTGATGCGCCAGCCGGACGTGGATGGCCTTTTGGTGGGAGGGGCGAGCCTGAAGGCCGACGACTTTTTATCCATCCTTCAATCGGCCGTGAAGGCCAAGAGGTCGGAATGCTCTACGCCTTTGTCTTGACGATACACGTTCTCCTGTGCCTGATCCTGATCGCGGTGATCCTCCTGCAGGCCGGCCGGGGCGGAGGCCTGGCAGACACCTTCGGCGGCTCCTCCAGCACCTTCTTTGGCACCCGAGGGGCCGTCTACCTGGTCCGGGCCACGGCGGTCTGCGCCGCTCTTTTCATGCTCACCTCTCTGACGCTGGCCCTTTTGTCGGTGGCTCGGGGGCGGTCTCTCATGGAGCGGGTTCCTGTCGAAAGGGTGCAGGAGACGCCTGCTGAACCCGTTGTGCCGGAGAAGCCGTAACCGCGGAATCCTTCTTCCCGTCCTTCTGACGGGATTTCTCTGCGCAGCCCCTGCTGCCTCCAGCCGCCTGCCGGATCCGTCGGGGCCTGTCTTTGGAGACGCGGTGGTTACCGCAGCCATCGGAGAGCCCTCCACCCTGGTCCCGATCTTGGCTTCTGACAGCGCCTCGGCCGAGGTGTGCTCTCTCGTCTTTAACGGACTGGTCAAGTACGATGTGGATCTGCGCCTGAGGGGGGATCTGGCCGAGCGCTGGGAGATCCGCGCAGGAGGCCTGGAGATCCTCTTCTATCTTA
>CAYJSX010000020.1:0-5009 GCA_964372575.1 uncultured Planctomycetia bacterium | reverse complement strand
GGTGACCGGCCTGCTGTTCAACGGCTTGGTCAAGTACGACCCGGATTTGAGTTTGGTCGGCGACCTGGCCGAACGGTGGGAGATTCGGGAGGGAGGATTGGAAATCATCTTTTTCCTCCGGAAAGGAGTCCGCTGGCATGACGGAGTCCCTTTCACCGCGTCGGACGTCCAGTTCACCTACCAGCGGCTCATCGATCCTTCGGTTCCCACCCCCTACCGGGGAGATTTTGAGCGGGTCTCCTCCCTCGACGTGTTGGACGACTGGACGCTTCGGGTTCGCTACGAGGAGCCCTTCGCCCCGGCCCTGGCCTCCTGGGGGATGTGGATCATGCCGGAGCACCTCTTGACCGGAGAGGATCTCCTCACCACCCGATTCAAAGAGCGCCCCGTGGGCACCGGTCCCTTTAAATTTCGCCGCTGGATGCGGGGGGATCGGGTGGAACTGACGGCCAACCCAGACTACGTTGAAGGCAGGCCGTACCTCGACCGGTATCTGTTTCGGATCATCCCAGACCAATCGACCATCTTCCTCGAGCTGCAGGCCCAGGGGGTGGATTGGGCCTCCTTGACCCCGCTTCAGTATACCCGGATGACCTCCACGGCCCATTTTGAAAGGGCCTTCCAGAAATTTCGAACCCCCAGCTTTGGCTACACGTACCTCGGATACAACCTGCAGGATCCTAAATTCTCGGACGTCCGGGTCCGCCAGGCCCTTAACCTCGCGATCGACAAATCCGAGATCATCCGGGGAGTTCTCCTGGGGCTTGGACAAGAGACGACCGGCCCGTTTCCACCTGAGTCTTGGGCCTTCAATCCCAACGTTCGGCCTAAATCCTACGATCCTGCCTTGGCCCGCGCCCTCCTGGCTGCCGCCGGCTGGAGAGACACCGATGGCGACGGGATCCTGGATCGGCAAGGCAAGCCCTTTGAATTCACCCTCTTGACGAACCAGGGGAATCTCCTGCGGGAGCTGACAGCCCAAATCATTCAGCGGCGCTTGAGCGAGGTTCAGATCCGGGTCAAGATCCGCATCCTGGAATGGTCCACCCTCCTCAAGGAGTTCATCGACAAGCGCCGATTCGAGGCGATCCTTCTGGGCTGGGCCCTCTCCCGGGAGCCGGACCCCTTTGACATCTGGCACTCCTCCAAAATCAAGCCGGGCGAGTTTAACTTTATCGGCTATTCA
The DNA here is from genome assembly GCA_964372575.1 of uncultured Planctomycetia bacterium. Classification (GTDB taxonomy): domain Bacteria; phylum Omnitrophota; class Gorgyraeia; order 1-14-0-20-64-10; family 1-14-0-20-64-10; genus JACOVG01. The sequence continues at coordinate 3,823 of CAYJSX010000020.1, read as the reverse complement.
AACCCAGAGGTTGATGAGCTGCTCGTCCGGGGGCGCTCCACGTTCGACTTCAAGGTTCGCCAGGAGCTCTACCACCGGTTTCACCAGATCCTCTACGAGGAGCAACCGGTCTGCTTCCTCTATGTGGCCGATGCCCTGCCGGTGGTCCATCGCCGCTTTCAAGGGGTTGAACTTTCGGCCCTGGGGTTAGGGCTCAACCTGATCCACTGGTACGTCCCCTGGCACCTGCAGCGCTATCGGCTGGAACCTTAAGCCGTGCTCCCGTATCTCTTGCGGCGGTTCGCCTCCTTGGTCCCGGTTCTCCTGGGGATCACGCTGGTCAGTTTCCTCATGATGCACCTGGCCCCAGGAGGGCCGACCGACGCGTTGACCGATCTGAACATCAAGGTCTCCTTGGCCGCCAAGGAGCAGCTGGTTCAGCTCTATGGGCTGGATCGCCCCTTGACCGAGCAGTACCTTAAGTGGCTGGGCCGCTGCCTGCGCGGGGATTTCGGGGTCTCTTTCCGGGATGGCAGGCCGGTGACCCAAAAGATCGCCGAGCGCATCCCCGTGACCCTCACGATCAACCTCGTGGCGTTGTCCTTGGTCTTGATGCTCGCGATCCCGCTGGGGGCCTTTGGCGCGGCCCGAGAGGGCTCCTGGTGGGACCAAGGGGTGGATCTGGTTGTCTTTGTCGCCTACGCCCTGCCTTCCTTCTGGGTGGCGATCCTTGGCTTGGACCTCTTTGGCGTCCAGTGGGGATGGCTGCCGGTCTCCGGCTTAAGCTCCCTCACCGCTGAAAGGCTGGGCGGTTTCGGCCGGCTCCTGGACTGGGGCTGGCACCTCGTCCTTCCGGTTGGCGTGATGGTGCTGGGGGGAGTGCCTGGTTTTTCCCGCTACGTCCGGATGAGTCTCTTGACGACCCTGCAGCAGGACTATATTCGAACCGCGAGGGCCAAGGGATTGCCCGAACGGGTCGTCCTCTTTCGACATGCCCTGCGAAACGCCCTGCTGCCCCTCATTACCCTGCTCGGTTTGTCGGTGCCAGGCCTGTTGGGCGGCTCGGTCATTCTGGAGTCGATCTTTGCCATTCCTGGGATGGGCCGCCTCTTCTTTGACTCGGTCATGGCTCGCGACTATCCGGTCATCATGGGACTGCTGGTCCTGGGCGCGGCGCTGACCCTCTTGGGAAACCTTTTGGCCGATTGCGCGTACGCCATGGCCGACCCCAGGATCCGCTACCAAAGGGAGAGCTAGAAAGATGCCCAGGGGAGGCCCCAGCCGGAATCTGATCCTGTGCGGAGGGCTGATCCTTTTGGGGTTTATTCTGTCAGCGGCGGCAGCCCCTTGGATCACCCCGGCCGATCCTGGCCTTATCCGACTGGAGGAAGCGCTGCTTCCTCCAGGGGAAGATCACCCGCTGGGGACCGACCAGCTCGGCCGGGACCTGTGGGCCAGGATGTTGTACGGGGCCAGGGTATCGTTGACCGTCGGGACGGTGGCGGTCCTGCTGGCGGTCCTCCTGGGGACTGGACTCGGGGCTGTGGCCGGCTACGCAGGGGGTTGGGTGGACATCGCCCTCATGCGCCTTACCGACATCATGCTCTGTTTTCCGACCCTCTTTTTGATCTTGGCATCGGTGGCCTTTTTAGAGCCGCATCTGGTCAACCTCGTAGTGATCATAGGGGCCACGAGCTGGATGGAGGTGGCTCGGCTGGTCCGGGCGGAGATCTTGAGTCTTAAAGAGCAGGAGTTCATCCTGGCCGCCCGCGGGATGGGGGCCTCGGGCCTTCGGATCGTGGTCAAGCATCTCTTGCCCAACGCCGTCGGTCCTGTCTTGGTGAACGCCACCTTGGGGCTGGGTGCGGCGGTCTTCATCGAATCGTCTTTGAGCTTTTTGGGGATCGGGATTCAGCCCCCCACCCCAAGCTGGGGAAACATCCTGGCCGAAGGGAAGGCCACCTTGGGGGTGGCCTGGTGGCTTTCGGTGATGCCGGGTCTGGCCATCTTTGGGGTGGTCTTTGGCAGCAACCTCCTCGCCGAGGGGCTGCGCCGGTGGGACAAAACCTGATGGGCCTTCAGAAGATGGTTCGCAAGCTTAAGAGGGCGATCCTTCGGGATGAGCCGACCTACTACGACATGTTTGAAAACCAGGGAGAGCGCTTCTTCGCCCGGCTCTATCTGCGTCAGATTCTTGGAACGATCCAAGGCGCTGGGGGTTCACCGCCCTTGGAGCTTCTGGACGGCGGCTGTCAATCCGGCCGCCTTTCGATCCCCTTGAGCCGCCAGGGGCATCGGGTCACCGCGGTGGACACCTCAGACCTCGCCTTAAGACGTCTGCGGCGTCACGCGAAGGATGAGGCCGCCTCGGTCAAAACGATCCGGGCCGATCTGACCTCATGGCTCCCCAGACAGCCCACGGACTCTTTTGACATCGTGATCTGTACTGAGGTGCTCTACCTTCGAGAGAACTACCGTCAACTCCTGGCGGAATTCATCCGGGTCTTGAAACCCGCTGGCCTGGGCTTTGTCTCTCATCGCCCGGGGGCGTATTACCTGGCAGAGGCCTTCCAACGGCAGGACACCCAGACCGCCCGCTTGATCCTTTCTCGCGGGGAAGGAAAGCTGTGGGGTTCTTACTACAACTGGCAGACGCGGGAAGAGCTGCAAGGGCTGTATTCCTCTTTTGACGTGGAGATCCTCTCCATCACTCCCATCGGATTCCTCTCGTGGCTGGCCGTAAACCCGGAAGGGCTGGATGAGGAGGGCCAGGACCTTCTCTTTCAGGCAGAGACCGCGCCTGACCAGCTCTCGGGAGGCGTTGGCCGTTATCTGCTGGTTTCCTTCAGAAAGCGCCCATGATCCATTCTGCCTCTTTCTGGTATCCGCCCATCCTCACGTACCACCGGCTGGATCCGGAACCGGCTGACGACACGCCCACCCTAACTCCCACCGCCTTTGGCGCGCAGATGGAGTACGCCGCCTCCGGTTGGAGGGTCATTCCACTGGCAGATCTGGTTGACTGGCTCCAAGGCAAGGGCCCACTCCCCCAGGGGGCGGTCTGCCTCACCTTCGACGATGGAACCGAAGATACCTATCGGTATGCCTTTCCTGTTCTCCAGCGCCTGGGCCTGCCGGCAACGGTCTTCATGATCACAGACAACATCGGCAAGCCCGGCTCGCTCAACCTACACCAGATGCAGGAGATGCACCGCGGTCGAATCACCTTCGGCAGCCATACCGATCGGCACGCCTACCTGCCAGGGCTTTCCCTGGAGGCCTGTCGTAAGGAGCTCCAAATCTCCAAGGAAAAGCTGGAATCGTTGCTTGGGCAACCGGTGGATCTCCTCAGTTACCCCGGTGGGGGGTACACGGCGCCGGTCATGGAGCTTGCGGCCCACCTCGGATACCGGGCCGCCTGCACCACCAATCGGGGCTGTCAACGGCGCCCCATCGATCCCCTTGCCCTGCGCAGGATCACCGCCCATTCCTGGGGGCCTTCTTTCTTAGGCGTAGGAATCCGGGTCAGCGGCTTCTACGATTTAAGTCGCCGCCTTCGTCCGCCTCATTAAGGATGGCGAGCCACTTGCCTTTGCTGACCCTTCGAGGCCTCAAGGTTTATCTCTACCCCGGCGGCCAGTCCCAAGGCCGACTTGCCGCGGCCGTCAAGGCGGTGGATGGGGTCGACCTGGAAATTCGGTCCGGTGAGATGGCCGCGCTGGTAGGAGAATCGGGCTGCGGAAAGACCACCCTGGCCCTGTCCATCGCCCGGCTCCTTCCCAAGGCGGCCCGCATTGAAGAGGGTGAAATCCTTTTTGAGGGTCAAGACCTCACCCGGAGCACC
>CAYJSX010000019.1:1929-12517 GCA_964372575.1 uncultured Planctomycetia bacterium | reverse complement strand
GACGCCTTGGGGGACACTTCGCGTTTCCCCCAAGGCTCGCCTAACCAAAGCACCCCCTTCCCCAAGAGGGATGAGGTTCGATTCCCTCGGTACCGTTGAGTTAAGCCGACGAGAGGAATCGAACCTCCAACGTCCTGTTTACAAAACAGGTGCTCTACCGTTGAGCTACGTCGGCAAACCAGAAACCATTCTGGGCTCAGACCCCTTTACTCTTCCGAAACGCCTCTGGCAGGGCGGCCAGGACGTCCCCGGCGGTCAGACCCACCTGCCCCACCTGGCGGGCGGCGAGGTCGCCGGCAAGGCCGTGCAGATGAGCGCCAGCCTTGGCCGCCAGAAAGGGATCGATCCCCTGCCCCATGAGGGCAGCGATCATGCCGGTTAAGAGGTCTCCCATGCCGGCGGTGGCCATGCCGGGGTTTCCAGTCCTGTTCACATAAAGCTTGCCGGCCGGCGAGGCCACGACGGTTTGATGCCCCTTCAAGACCACGATAACCTTAAACCTCTTGGCCGCCTGGGCGGCTGTCTTGAGGCGGTTTCGCTGGACCGATTCGGTCGTGGCTTCCAGCAAATGGGCCATTTCACCAGGGTGCGGGGTGATGATCACTGGAACCTTCACCTTGGCGAGGAGCTTCCCGGCGCCTGAGAAGGCATTCACCCCATCGGCATCCAGGACAATCGGCACGCTGGCCCTGGCCGTAAGTTCCCGAATCGCATGGACCGCCTGAAGATGAGTGGACAGCCCCGGGCCCAGTGCCAGAACATTCGCCTTGGCCAGGAGGGGTTTCAAGGCCGACAGGGCCGAGGTGCTTAAGACCCCGGCTGGCGTTTCTGAAAGGGGATGGACCATCACCTCGGTGAGCTTGGAGGCCACCACGAAGTAAACCGACTCTGGTACGGCCAGCGTCACCAGGCCCGCGCCTGAGCGAAGGGCCGCTTGAGCGCAAAGGACCGGAGCCCCGGTCAGCCCCACCGAGCCGCCCACCACCAGGACGTGGCCATAATCTCCCTTATGGGTATCTGGGCGGCGATTAAAGAACGATCGCGGTAGCAATGGCATGCTCGTGCGTATGAGTGAGTGAGAGATGGACCTGATACTTCTTCCAGCGGGCCATCGAACCTTTGAAAACGGCCTGCGGCTTTCCGGCAGGGGTGCGGGTGATCTCCAGATCCTTCCACTTGAGGCCCAGCCCTTTCGGGGCCCCGAGGGCCTTGACCACCGCCTCCTTGGCCGCGAACCGGGCGGCCAGATGCTGCATCATCGTCTTGCGCTCCTTGGCATACTTCAGCTCCTCCGGGGTGAAGACCCGCGTCAGGAAGCGGTTGCCCAAGCGGCGCACCGTCTTCTCAAAGCGTTGCACCTCCACCAGATCAACGCCAGTACCCAGCAGCCTCACTAAAATCCCTCCTTTAAGGAAACAAAATCAGATGGGTCAAACCCCAAAAGGGGTCAGACCCTTTTCGTCACCCGTGCACCAATCTTACCATTTCTCGGACGGCTTGCGGCCAACCAACTTCAATGGCCCGCGCCACGATGGAAAAGCCGATGTTGAGCTCCTCCACGTGGGGGAGCCGAGCCACCAGGGGCGTATTTTCGTAATCCAACCCGTGGCCGGCGGCCACGATGAGCCCCAGCGAATGGGCCAGGCGGGCGGCCTCTTTCAATCTCGTCAAGGACGCCCCCTTTGGGGTTCGGGTGTTGGCGTAAAGACCGGTATGAAGCTCCACCATCGCCACACCCCATTCCCGGGCGATCCGAAGCTGGGCCGGATCCGGGTCCAGAAAGAGACTGACCCGAATCCTTGCCTTCCTCAATTGGCGAATCGCCCGCCGGATCCTCTCACCGCCCGATCTCAGGTTGAGGCCTCCCTCGGTGGTCAGCTCTTGCCTTCGCTCCGGGACCAAGGTAGCTTGGTCAGGCTTAACGCGCAGGGCAATCTGGACAATCTCCGGTGAAGAGGCCATCTCCAGGTTGAGGGAGGTCCGGATCCTCCGTCTTAAGATTAAGAGATCCTGATCCTGGATGTGGCGGCGGTCTTCGCGCAGGTGGCATACGATCCCATCGCAGCCGGCCCGCTCGGCCGCCAGGGCGGCCCACACCGGATCTGGAAGCCTGCCCCGCCTGGCTTGGCGAAGGGTCGCCACATGATCTACATTGACGCCCAGCCGCGGCATGGGCTAGCTGCGCAGGATGGCTTCGGTCATCCGGATGACCTGCCGTATGGCCGCCACGTCGTGAACCCGAACGATGTCCGCCCCCTGGGCCACGGCCAGGGCCACCGCGGCCGCGGTGCCCATGAGGCGCTCCCCAACCGGGAGGTTCAGGACATGGCCGATGAAGGATTTGCGGGAGGGGCCGATCACAACCGGAAGGCCGAGGGCCTTGAAGGCGCTCAAGTTTTTCAGGAGGGCGAGATTCTGCTCGGCCGTTTTCCCGAAACCGATTCCAGGATCAATCAGGATCTGGTCCTCCGGGATTCCGGCCTTTCTCGCCTTGGCGATGGAGGGCTTTAACTCTTGGATGATCTCCGGGATCAGGTTCTGGTAGTGGCAGGTCGATTGCATTGTTTGGGGAGTTCCGCGCAGGTGCATGAGGATGACCGGCACCTGGGCCTGGGCCACGACCGCTGGCATCTCGGGGTCTCGCAGGGCGGAGACATCGTTCACCATGCTTGCCCCTGCCGTCAGTGCGGCGCGGGCCACGGCGGCCTTGGAGGTATCAATCGAGAGGGGAACTTGGATTCGGCTGCTCAAATGCTCGATGACCGGCAGGACCCGCTGGATCTCTTCGTCAGGAGAAACCGGCTCGGCCCCTGGCCGGGTCGACTCCCCTCCCACGTCAATCAGGTCGGCCCCTTCTTCCAGCATCGCCAGGGCCCGCTCGATCGCCTTCTGGGGCTTGAGATAGATCCCTCCATCGCTGAAGGAATCCGGGGTGACATTTAAAACGCCCATGAGCAGAGCTCGCTCCCCAACAGGAAGGAGGAAGCGGCCGCAGCGTAGGCGGGGAGTTTCCTTAGGAGGCGGTTTGAGGGTTGTCTTCGGCAGGGCGTTCCCCCTCGGCGGGGGATGACTGGGCCATGACGATTCTCTTGGCCTCATCTCCGTCTAAAACTTCCTTTTCGAGAAGGGCCTCGGAAAGGGCCTTGAGCCGGTCCTTGTGCTGGGTGACGATCTCTTTGGCCCGCTGGTGGCTCTCTTCCACGATCCGGTGGACCTCCTGATCGATGAGGTGGGCGGTCTCCTCGGAGTAGTTGCGGTCCTCCCCCAGGTCTCGGCCCAAGAAGACCATGCTCTCCCGCCGGCCCAGGGTCAAGGTGCCCAGGCGCTCGCTCATCCCATAGACGCAAACCATCTTCCGGGCGATGTCGGTGGCCACCTCCAAGTCGTTCTGGGCGCCGGTGGTGAGATCCTCGAACATGAGCTCCTCGGCAGAGCGGCCCCCCAGCAGCACGGTGAGCTTGGCGAGAAGCTCCTTGCGGGTCATGATGTAGCGGTCCTCGATGGGGGTCTGCATCGTGTAGCCCAGCGCCGCCGTGCCGCGGGGGATGATCGAGACCTTGTGCACCGGGTCCGAGCCAGGCACCATTATGGAAACCAGGGCATGGCCCGATTCGTGGCAGGCGACGATCGACTTCTCGTAAGGGGAGATGAGCCGCGATTTTCGCTCCGGGCCAGCCATCACCCGTTCGATCGAGGCCTCCAGCTCCTTCATCGTCACCGCCTCTTTACCAAAGCGGGCCGCCAGCAGGGCTGCCTCGTTCACCAGATTGGCCAGGTCGGCGCCGGAGAAGCCGGGCGTCTGGCGGGCAATCGACTTCAGGTCCACCTTGGCATCGAGCCGCACCTTCCGGGAATGCACCTTGAGGATCTCCTCTCGGCCCACCAGATCCGGCCGGTCAACCACAATCTGCCGGTCAAACCGCCCGGGCCGAAGCAGCGCCGGATCGAGCGTATCGGGACGATTGGTCGCGGAGATCAGGATCACTCCCTCTTGGGTGTTGAAGCCGTCCATCTCCACGAGGAGGGCGTTGAGGGTCTGCTCCCGCTCGTCGTGCCCGCCGCCGATGCCGGCAAAGCGCAGCCGGCCCACCGCGTCGATCTCATCGATGAAGATGATGCATCCGTGGCCCGAGGCCTTGGCCGACCTCTTGGCCTGATCAAAGAGATCGCGCACCCGGCTGGCCCCCACCCCCACAAACATCTCCACGAAGTCGGAGCCGCTGATGGAATAGAAAGGAACCCCTGCCTCGCCCGCGACCGCCTTGGCCAGTAGGGTATTGTGGTTGATGAACCCGTTCCCGATGAAGCTGTGTGTCTCGGCAACGGTAAAGTCATAGACCCTCGCCTGAGAAGTCTCCAGTGCGGCGATCCGGCTGAAGAGAAGCTTGGCCCCTGCCAGGGTGCTGAGGGTTCGGAATTCCGGCGGGGCCTCCACCTGAGGATCCAGGGCGGCCAACTGCTGGATGGTCTTCTGGAAATAAACCGTGGAGGGACGCTGGGTCCCATCGATGTAGCGGTAAAGATTCTTCAACCACATCTCATCTACCTGGCTGGAAGGCTTCCCCCCCTTCTCCACGAGAAATCTCCAGACCTTCTGAAGGCGTGGACCCTGACTTGGCACCACACCTCGGTTCGGATTCCGGACCGTCCGCTGTAGATATTCCGCTAGGCGCCTCCGCTTGCGCTCCAGTCTAAACCCGACCTCCCGCTGGAAGACCTCCAGAAAATCACCCGTAATGACGACGTAGTAATGGAGGCGCCCGTTGTAACGCTTCGGTCGGCTGCGCAGGGTGTGAATGATTCCCAGGCCCAGCAGAAGCTGACTCACCTGCCGGATCAGTAACCGACTGGAACTGCTCAGCGTCACTAGGACGCCGCCCCGTTCCACACACCCATCGGTATCAAACAATCCCTGCAAGAACGTCCTTACCACCGGCTTGGAGGAAAGGAGCACCCATTCCGGTACCTCTTTCCACTCGGCGTACGTTTCCTTCAATCCCCATCGGAGAAGGTCTCTGCGCAGCAACTGGTGACATAGACCATAGTCGTAGGGCCTGCTGGTGGCCTTCACGATTTCATATCCGTAGCGCTCCCTGGCGTACTGCCTCACAAAGGCCAGCAGCTCCTGGTCCTGTGTCGTGAAGGAAATCCGATTTCGGATGGTCATTCCCCCATCCCCAACCAGCAGGCCGAGAAGATAGGCCGTCTCCGGGTCCACCCACTCTCGGTCTCCAAATGCGTCCCACCCGTAGGGGATGGCGGCCAGGTCCCCAATCCGCAATTGGTCCAATCGGCGGAATTCCAAATTGCCCTCGCCATTCATCACGACGATGGGATGCTCGTGCGTACCCCCTAACTCCAGCCCCAGGTCGGTCCTGAGCCGGATCGTTGGCTGTTCCCCCAGATCAAACCACTGGGTTGCATCCGACCAGATCGGCTGGGCGTTTTCTAACGAAATCGTCCGCACCCGAGCGCCACTGACATGGTTATCCAGATCCACAGCGAAGTACCTTGGGATGTTGCGAATCTCAACCAAGCCCTTGTTGGTTGCAACGAGCGTCTCACCCGTTACGCACTTGCCGCAGCCTGGTGGGCCTAGGAGGAGAACACCCTTGGGAATCCGGCCGCCCAGGCGCTGGAACTTCCGAGGGTCCTTCAGGAATTCGATCACCTCTTGAAGCTCCTCTTTGGCCTCGTTGACTCCGGCCACATCCTGGAAGGTGAACCGGTTGTTGCCCTCCGGAGTCACCTCGCGAGCCCGACTCTTGCCAAAGGAAAGAAGCCGCCCGCCTCCTTGAGCGCTGCGGTATAGCAGCAGCCACAGGGCCCCAAAAAGGATCAAGGGCCCCAGCAGATTGATGAGGAAGTTCAGGAGCAGCGTCCGGGGCGGTTCGATGCGGAACGAAGGAACCTGCCCCCTGAGAAGTGGAATGAGGTACGGATCGGTATCGGGGAGGTTCACCCGATATTTGCGGCGGTCGTCCAACTCTCCGTGAAGGATATTCTCGGTGAGGATCGCCGTTCGGATCTTGCCGGTTTCCTGGTTCCTCGCGAGCCAATCAAAAAACTCCCCATAGGCCACCTGGACCGGGGTCCCCTCCACCGAGACAGCGCCCAGCCGATAGAGATATAGGAAAGAGAGGATGATCACCAGCCAGACCATCCCCCGGGGCCAGTGCACCGGAGTCTTAGGCGCGACGGGCGGCCTTATCGTCGATTTCCCACTCTCTAACGTAGGCATTTTCTCCTTATTTTAGTTTACCAGAAAAAACCAGCCAGTGCTCATCTGCGAGCTCGGCCCTCAGGCCGGCAGGCAGGTGGGCAGCCGAGGGAACCTGCTGGGTCACCATCCGCTCGAGGGTGAGCCAGTGTTGGGCCGCGAAGCCGTCTCTTGCCTGCAGGATCCTTTGGACCGCCAATTGAAGTACCCCGCGACGCAGGGTTTCCGGAAGTCTTTTAAGTCTTCGAAGGTCCAGAAAAAGCTGCCGGCGCGTAAGACGACACGAGGCCTTCAGGGCCTGCCTGGCTTGGGCTTCCAGGAAAGACCTCTGGGCCCTGGAAAAATCGGCCAACTGAGCCAGATGCTTGCGGATCTGCGGGTTGTAGCGCCTGCTCAAAAGCGGCAAAAGCTCCTTCCGGATTCGGCTGCGCAGGAAGCGGACCGAGTCGTTCATCGGGTCCCGGCTTGGCCGAATCTGATGAGCCTTAAGAAAGTCCTCTACCTCCTTACGGGAACAGTCCAGCAAGGGTCTCACCACCCTGATGCCGCCCGCCTTCCGCACCGGTGGAATCCCTGCCAGTCCATCGGTGCCGGTGCCCCGAAGAATCCACATCAGGACCGTCTCGGCCTGGTCGTCCTGGGTGTGACCCAGAGCGATCGTCCGAAACCCACGGCCTTGGGCCGCCCGAATCAGGGCATCATACCTGATCTTCCGACAGGCCTCCTCCAGAGATTCGCCCCCGGCCCTGCGAACCTTGCGCTGGATGCGACTTGAGCCAACGCCGAGAACCCGACACGCCCTCTTCACCAGGGCCGCCTCCTGGCGGGTCTGGCTCGGACGCAGCCCATGATCCACGGTGACGGCCCGGAGGGTGAGCCGGAACTTATCCCGAAGGGCCACCAGGGCCAGGAGACACGCCATCGAATCCGGCCCGCCAGAGACGCCCACCAGGACCCGATCACCCGGCGAAAGCATCCGATGCTTGGCGATGGTGGATTGAACCGTGTCAAGAAAATTGGTCATATGAAAGTTCCTTGCTGTGGGTAAAGAATTTCTGGCGGCGAGTGGACTTGAACCACTGACATAGCGGGTATGAGCCGCCTGCTCTTCCAGGCTGAGCTACGCCGCCAACGAGTCACTGCTTCGAGTGCACGGACCCGCGAGGGTCGTGACTCGTTCTGAGGGAAGAACCGCTGCCTGGTTCTTCCCTAAGAGGAGAGTATAGCACGAGGGGGGAGCGATCAGGCGGGGGTGATTCGGAGGGCGACGCGGGAGAAACCTAAGGCCTTGGCGCGGTCGACGAGCCGTTGTCGGAGGTTGGCGTCGGCCAAGAGTCGCCTGCGGTTGGAAGCGTCAAGCCTTAAAATGAGAAGTCTTTCCTTAATCTCCCATTGGGCCGAAGGGAACCCGGACTCGGTAAGCCAGGCCAGAAGCTTATTTTTCGCTGTTAAATCAAAACCTGTGGGGGCCTGACCCCGAAAAGAAGGGTCAGACCCCTTTTGCGCGCTCACCATTTTTCACAATCCAGCCGCCTCCTAGAACCAGGTCCCCGTCGTAGAAGACGGCCGCCTGGCCAGGGGCAACTCCCCCCTCGATGGGCCGATCGAAATCCACCTGGACCTCGCCGTCCACCAGCGTCAGGCAGGCGGCGACCTTGTCGCCCCGATAGCGGACCTTCACCTGGGCCCGGCGCGGATCCTCCAGCCCGGGGATCCCCACCCAGTGCAGATCTTTGACCCGGCATGAAGAGACGGCCAGCTCTTTCTCCTCACCCACAACCACCTGGTTGGTCTCGGGATGGATCTCCAGGACGTACAGGGGCTTGGGGTGGGCGATCCCCAGTCCCTTGCGCTGGCCGACCGTGTAGGCCGCCACCCCCTGATGCTTCCCCAACAGATGGCCCTGGCGGTTCACGATTGCTCCCGGCTGAAAGGCCTCAGGAATGCGCGACCTTAAAAATCCCTGCGTATCTGAATCCGGAATGAAGCACAGCTCCATCGACTCCGGCTTGTCAGCCACCTTCAAGCCGGCTTGCCTGGCCACCTCCCGAATCTCGGCCTTGTCCTTGTCCCCCAAGGGAAGGACCAGGTGGGAAAGCTGCTCCTGGGTAAGCTGAAACAAAACGTACGACTGATCCTTCTGGCTGTCCCGGGCCTGCCGCAAGAAGAAGCGCCCGCGCTCATCATCCCAGCCCACCTTCGCGTAATGGCCGGTGGCCAGACGCGCAGCCCCCAGGGCACGCGCCTTTTTTAAGAGGACACCGCACTTCACCTTCCGGTTGCAGACCACGCACGGGTTGGGGGTCAGCCCTTGGCGGTAGCCCTCCACAAAATGATCCATCACCTCCTGCCTGAAGAATTCCGAGGCCTCCACCACGTAGAAGGGAATCCCAAGCTGGGCAGCCACCGCTCGGGCATCCTCGATGTCCCGGGTGGAACAGCAGGTCTGATTCTTGGGCACGGTGTCGCACAGCTCCTTGGGCCAGGTCTTCAAGGTCATGCCGATCACCTCGCAGCCCGCCTCCTTCAGGAGGCAGGCGGCCACCGAGGAGTCCACCCCGCCGCTCATCGCCACCACGACCGTCTCAGGCACGCTGGAGATTCCCCTTTCTCTTAAGCCCCTTGCGCAACAGGGCCAGCTCGGCAGGGGGCATGGGGTAGCCCTCTTGCCGAGTGGGAAAGGTTCCCTTCTGCACGGCGCCGCAAAATTCCCGGACGGCCTGGACGATCACCCGATCCAGATGGGCAAACGGTCTGGCGAAACGGGGCTTCACCGAGGAGCTCAAGCCCAACAGGTCGTGCGTGACCAAGACCTGCCCATCGCAGCCAGGGCCCGCCCCGATCCCAATCGTCGGAATGGAGAGCTTCTTCGTGATCCAAGCAGCCACTTCTGAGGGAACGCATTCCAACACGACGGCAAAGCAGCCGCCCCTCTGAAGGTTCAAGGCCGCCGACAACAACGCCGTGGCCTGCTGGGCGGTTTTGCCCTGCACCTTGAAGCCGCCGGTATGAGCAGCCGTCTGTGGGGTAAGCCCAATGTGTCCCAAGACAGGGATGCCAGCAGCCCGAATGCCGAGCACCGCCTCCAACGATTCGGGAGAGCCCTGGCCTGCCTCCACCTTCACGGCGTCGCACCCGGCCTCTTTGAGGAACCGGCCGGCATTTCGAACCGTCTCCTTTCTGGCCAGGTTGAAAGACATAAAGGGCATATCTCCGACCAGCAGGGCCCGGGTCACGCCCCGTCGAACCGCGCGTGCATGGTGAATCATCTCATCCATCGTGACCGGCACGGTGGTGGAATAACCCAGGGCCACCATCCCCAGGGAATCGCCCACCAGAACGATGTCCACCCCTGCCTGATCCAAGAGGCGGGCCAGGGGAAAATCGTAGGCGGTGAGCATGGCGATCTTCTCCCCGCGCCTTTTCTTCTCTTGCAGACTAGGAATGGTAACCTTGAACTTTTCCACAGGCGGGGTCTGACCCTATCTGTTGATAACTTGCAGCTTGAAGGCCTCGACGGTATTCCGCATGAGGGTCGCCACCACCACCGGCCCCACCCCGCCGGGGACCGGTGTGATGAAGGAGGCCTTCTTTGCCGCCTCTTCAAACTCCACATCCCCCTTGAGCACCCCGTTTTCCAGGCTCGTTCCCACATCGATCACGATGGCCCCTGGCCGAATCCAGGAACCTTTGATGAAGTGGGCCTTGCCCACTGCCACCACCAGGATCTCCGCCCGCCGGACGTGTTCGATCAGGCGGCCCCGGTCCGAGGTGGCCACATGGCAGATCGTCGTGGTGCAGAACTGATCCAGCAGGAGCAGGGAGACCGGCTTGCCGATCAGCTCGCTGTGGCCCACGATGACCGCCTCCTTGCCGTAAAGCTGAGCTCCGGTGGCGTAGATGAGCTCCAGGATGGCTAGAGAGGTACAGGTGCCGATCCGGGACCAGCCAAAGACCGCCTGGCCGATGTGCTGGGGGTGAATCCCCTCCACGTCCTTCAAGGGATCCACCGCGGCGGAGATCTCCCGGGCGTCCAATTCGCTCGGCAGGGGGAATTGAATCGTCATGCCGGTGATCTGAGGATCCCGGTTCCAGGCGCCGATTCTTTCGATCAGCTCTTTCGCCGTGGTGTTGGCAGGCAGCCGCTCCAACCGATAGTCGATGCCCAGGCTGGCGGCAGCCCTCATCTGAGAGCGGGCGAAGAGATCGGCCGCGGCGGTGGGCCCGACCTGAACCGTCAGAAGAAACGGCTTGCGGCCGTGACGCCGCTGAAGCTCCTCGATCTCACGCTTGAGGTTGGCCTGGATCTTGGACGCGACGGCCCGCCCGTCCAGGATCTGTGCGGTCGTCATCGATTCGCCTCGACCA
>CAYJSX010000019.1:0-1919 GCA_964372575.1 uncultured Planctomycetia bacterium | reverse complement strand
ACCATGGCGCTGGCGGACTTCGAGGCGGCCCGCAAAAGGTCCTCCGCCGCCTTCAAGTCCGAACCCAAGTGAGGCCCTGCCAGCGGGCGCAGGCGCTTGGCCTCCTTCAGGGTGCGGGCCGATAGCTCGCAGACCGCCAAAGGGGCTTGGTTCGCTCGCCGAAGGGCCTGGTTTTGGCCGCGGCCCCTGCGCAGGGCCAGAACCAGTCCCTGGTAGGCAACGGCGTCCTCCTTCACCAAGGCCTCCAACCTTGCGGCCATCCGGTCCAACCGTCTCAGAGAAGGCCGCACCAAGGCGGAAGCTGCTTGAGAAAGTTTATCACGGGAGAGGATGATTCGGGCTACCTTCGCGACCAAGGCGCAGCCCAGAGCCCCTGCCAGGGCCGCGGCCGAACCGCCGCCTGGGGTAGACCGCGACGAAGCCAACGCATGGAGAAACTTCTTGATAGGCCAATGGGAATCCGGCCCATTCTCCCACTCTCCCATTCTCCTACTTCTCCATTTCAGAAGAGTCCTGTGACCCGGCCATCCGGGCCGACGTCCAACCGTTCGGCCAGCGGCTCTTTGGGAAGACCCGGCATGGTCAGGATCTTTCCGGTCATCGCCACCAGGAAGCGGGCCCCGGCCGCCGCGTGGACCTCCCGCACCTTCAACCGCCAGCCCTTCGGGGCCCCCTTGAGCTTGGGATCATCGGTGAAGGAGAGCTGCGTCTTGGCCATGTTGATCGGCAGATGGGCGAACCCTTCTTGGGTTAAGCGCTCGATGTCGGAGGCGGCCGTCTCCAGGTATTCCACGCCGTCGGCCCCGTAGATTTCTCGGGCGATCCTCTCCAGCTTCTCGCGGATCGAAAGGGGGCTGGGGTAGAGGGGCTTGAAGTCGGCCTTCCGCTCGGCCAGGGCAGCCAGGATCTCCTTGGCCACATCGATTCCCCCTTCTCCGCCCCGCTCGGTCACCATGGAGACGGCCGATCGGACCTTGAGCCCCAGGCAATGCTCCTGGATGAGGGCAAGCTCTGTGTCGGTATCCTCCTTGAAGCGGTTGATCGTGACCACCGGCACCAGCCCCAAGCGACGGATGATGGCGATGTGCCGCTCCATGTTCTCGAAGCCCCGCGCAAGGGCTTGGGTATCCTCGGTGGCGGAGGCCTCGTCCAATCTCAAGCCGCCGTGCACCTTGAGCGCCCTCGCCGTCACCACTAGGACCACCGCCTCCGGCTTAAAGCCTGCCGCTGGGGCCACGATGTCGCAAAACTTCTCCAGCCCCAAGTCTGTGCCAAAGCCGCACTCGGTCACGCAGTAATCGGCCAGTCTCAGGGCCATCTCGGTGGCCAGCACCGAGTTGGATCCATGGGCCATGTTGGCAAAGGGCCCGGTGTGGATAAAAACCGGCTGGCCCTCCAAGGTTTGGACCAGGTTGGGCTTGATGGCATCCTTCAAGAGGAGGGTCATCGCCCCAACCGCCTTGACGTCGGCCGCCGTGACCGGCCTTCCCTCTTTCGTGTAGGCGACCAGAATTTCGCCCAGGCGCTTCTTGAGCTCTTCGAAGCTGCCTGCCAAGGCCAGGATCGCCATCACCTCAGAGGCCACCGTGATGTCGAAGCCGGTCTCCCTCTTTAAATGGCCAATCCCCCCTAAGCCGACCTCCACGTGGCGCAGGTTCCGATCCGGAATCTCCGATACCCGTCGCCAGAGGATGCGCGCGGGATCGATCCCGAGGGCGTTGCCGTGGAGCACGTGGTTTTCCACCAGGGCCGTCAGCAGGTTGTGGGCGGTGCCCACCGCGTGGATGTCGCCTGTGAAGTGGAGGTTGATCTCTTCCATCGGAAGGACCTGCGCGTAGCCGGACCCGCAGGCCCCTCCCTTCTTGCCGAAGATCGGGCCGATGGAGGGCTCCCGCAGCGTCAGGATCACCTTCTTGCGC
>CAYJSX010000018.1:11715-12962 GCA_964372575.1 uncultured Planctomycetia bacterium | reverse complement strand
GGCTTGTCGAAGGGCGAAACCGTTCGTGGTTCGACAGGCTCACCACGAACGGTATGCGCACCATTTCATGCGTTTGTATTAGCAACCTTGAGGTTTCCAGGCCACCGGTAGGTGGCCCATAAACTGGAGTCCCTTTTTGGGACAACCTTGGGGTTTCCAGGCCACCGGTAGGTGGCCCATAAACTGGAGTCCCTTTTTGGGGCAACCTTGGGGTTTCCAGGCCACCAAAGAGGTGACCCATAAACTAGAGTCCCTCTTTGGGACAGCAGCCCAGGGCGCACTCGTCATTGCGAGGGATCCCGAGAGAATTGAGGGGGACCGAAGCGATCTCGTTTCTAAGAACGAGATCGCCACGTCCGCCTTTGGCGGACTCGCGATGACGAGAATGTCCTTCGGTCGGGATCGCAATGACGGCGAACGACCCAGCGTAGGGCGGTTTGGAAAGCTTGGCGGCGGTGTCGGTGCAGATCTCGACCGCCTCGTTACGCGGAAAGAGGTGTCCCTCCTCATCGATCACCGCCTTCATCGGGCCTAAGTAAATTGCCTTCTGGCCGATGAATTGGCAGCCCTTCGTTTTCTCAAATTTGTAGCCGGCGGCCGCCACCGAATAGAAATCGAATCCCTCGACGGTTTTCCAGAAGCTCTTCTTAAGGAGTGCAAGCCCGTAGAAGCCAGCCTCCTCGAGACGGGCGAGGAACTCCGCCTCGGTGAGGGCCCCCACGGTGCACTCTCCCCAGAGCTTGGGGTTCACCTTCAGGTGCGCCGGTACCGGGCAATCCGAAACGATGTCGGCGATCACGGTACGCCCGTTGTCTTTCAGGATCCGCCAGATTTCGGCAAAGACCTTGGGTTTATCGGGCGAAAGGTTGATCACACAGTTGGAGGTGACGAGGTCCACCGATTTCGATTCGACCGGCACCGATTCTAGATATCCCCTTCGAAATTCCACCACATCGAACCCCAGGTTGGCTGCCACGATGGGCCGGTTTCGGTTGGCCACAGAGAGCATCTCGTCGGTCATGTCCACCCCGATCACCTTGCCCGTCGGACCCACAAGTTTAGCGGCGATGAAGCAGTCGATCCCGGCCCCCGAGCCCAAATCCAGAAAGGTTTCACCCGGTTTAAGATTTCCCAGGGTAACAGGTGATCCGCAACCGTAAAAACGCTCCACCACCTCCTTCGGGATATGCCCCACCAGGGTCGGATCAAACTTGGTGGGACAGCAGAGCTCTTCCTTGGGAGTCTGG
>CAYJSX010000018.1:0-11705 GCA_964372575.1 uncultured Planctomycetia bacterium | reverse complement strand
CGGCCTCGGCATAATACTCCTGCACCAGGCCGCGCGGCTTGTCCACATCAAAGGCCAGCACACAGTTGGAGTGCAGCGTCCGCACATCGATCTCGCCGGTCACCGCCAGGTCGTCGGTGGCACAGTGGATGGCCCCATCCCCCATGGCATGCAGCACTCGGGGGGCGTCGTAACCAGAACGTCGGTTGACCGCTTCCTTTTTGACGCGGGCGATCTCCCACATGGCGTCCTGAATCATGGCGGTATAAACCGGATAGTAAGGATCCGGCCCGGCAAGGATCTCTTGGAGTCGGTCCGGATTGTCATTCCCGCGAAAGCGGGAATCGGGATGGGAGTTCGATCCTCGCTGGAGTTTACCTTCGGCCTCGACCGAGGGCGAGGATGACGTTTTGAAATGCGCGTTGAACCAAAAGCTGTGCTCCAGGTCGCCGCCACCGGTCAGATATTTGAATGGATCGCCGTTTATCTGTTTTTTATGAATGACGCTCGCTTGACGGAACGACTGGGCCACAGGCGAGGTCAGCCAAATCTCCTGCAGGCCGCGGCCCTGCTCCCACCGGCCCAGCGCCAAGGCCTTAATGTTGGCCAGCGCCGCCGAAGGATAAACCGTTCCATCCGACCAGATGCACAGGGAGTCCCAGCAGGCGTTGCCCAGATCGTACTTCACCCCCGGGCGTCCATTCACCCTGCGCTTGATCGACTCAATGTTGTCCACGGCAATCCCCAGCTTGCCGGCCAATTCCTTGACCCGCCGGACCACTTCAATCAACTGCTCGGTGGAGGGAAACTCCACTGGGATAGACCGTTCGTGCTGAGCTCGTCGAAGCACGAACGAAGGTTGTGGCACACTCGGTTCGCCCTTCGACAGGCTCAGGGCGAACGGGTTAGCGATCCGGCCCCGCCGGTGCAGCCACATGAGGTGCTGGGTTGCCACGCCCAAAGAGGCGGCCAGTTCCATCATGGGCACAAGCTCCTTGAGGTTGCGGCGGGTCACCACGGTGGTCAGCGAGGTCTCAAATCCAAGACCCACCAGGAGGCGAAGTCCCTCCACCGTCGCCCCAAAGGAGCCTTTTCCTCGGATCGGGTCGTTGGCGGCAGGCGAGGCACCGTCCAGGCTCACCTGGAACCGGAGTTTGTCCCTGGAAAGACTCGTCAGTTCTTTGGCCCGCTCGCCCGTGAGGAGTGTCGCATTGGTCAGCAGGATCAGCTCGCAACCCTTGGATTGCGTGATGTATCGGATGAGCTCAAACAGGTCGCGGCGCATGAACGGTTCGCCGCCGGTCATGTAGAAGCGCTCGACCCCTAACCCTGCCGCCTCGTCCGTAAGGCGCTTGACCTCCTGGGTGGACAGGCCCCAGTCCTTCACCCAGGGGGCCGAGTCGACCAGGCAGTGGGAACAGGCCAGGTTGCAGATGTTGTTCGTGTGGAACCACAGTTCCTTCAAGGCGGTGGGCTGCGTGTGGCTGCGGCCATCGGACGCCGCACCACTACCGCCTCCTCGGGCGTAAGCCGCCCGGCCCAGGTACGGTTTGCGAACCACCGGCTCTCTGGCGGCGAATCCGCTCCTTAAAAGGGACTGAATAAAGTCGTGGACATGGAGCCAAGCCTTGGCGGTCGCTACACCGTACCTCAGCGCGTAGCGCTCCATGCTCTGGCCGACCGTCAGACGATCCCCGATCCAATCGATCACCTGGGCGCCCCGCTCATCGGCCGCAATCCAGTGCGGCGATTCCGGATCGAGAAAGAGATAAATCCCTTCCCGCTTCCAGGAAACGACCTTGGGCAAGTGGATGATTTGGTCTTCTGTCAGCGTCATCGCCTTTCCCTCCTCGTCTAGAGCAGCGCTTAGATCGGTACCATTTCCAAAAGTGCCGGGTTCACCTGAGTGAACCTGGCACGCCCGGAAATGGTACCGGTTTTACTCACTGAGCCAGGAGATCGCGGAGCTTTTGGAGATCGGAGGTGGGAAGGTCGCAGGTGTAGTTCTGGCAGACGTAGACGGTACCCTTGCCTTCCAACGCCACCTGCTCCTTCAAGAACGGAACCAGCGCCTCGATCGCTTGGCCAGCCCGGCCCGGCGGGTGGAGGGCGACCACCTTGTTGGGCAAAAAGGCGGAATAAACGGCCCGGATCATCTCCTGGGTGGCCGGGTCTGCCGCTGGGCCGGCGATCACGATCTCTTTGGAAGGCCCCAGGGCAAAATCCAGCGCGATCAGAGACTGCGTGTAGGCCGGGGGGTTCTGCCGAAGCTCCGCCGAGAAGCTGTCGAAAAGCTGCTTGGCCTTCTGCTCAAATCCTTGACTTTGGGTGAGTCGGCCCACGCGCAGCAGGGCCAACGCGGCTACCGAATTGCCAGAGGGGATCGCCCCGTCGTAAAGCTCCTTCTGGCGAACGAGGAGCTGCTCGGCATCCGAGCCGGTCATGAAGAAACCCCCCTTGGAATCGTCCCAGAAGAGCCGAACCATCTCGCCGGTCAGACGCTTGGCTTCGGCCAAATACTTGGACTCGAAGGTGGCTTCGTAAAGATCAACCAGTCCCACGATGAAGAAGGCATAATCCTCTAAGGTTGCCAAAACCGCCGCTTGGCCCTCCCGGTACCGATGGAGAAGCCTGCCGTCCCTTCGCATCAGATGCTTTAAGATGAAGTCGGCCGCCCTCTGCGCGGCTTGGGCGTAGCGCGGCTCATCCAGAACGCGGGAGCCAAAGGCCAGGCTTCCGATCATCAGGCCATTCCAGTCGGTCAAGACCTTGTCGTCCAGGTGGGGACGGGGTCTCTTGAGCCGAGTCTCCAAGAGGCGCTTCTTGCCCTCATCCAGCTTTTTCTTGACCTCCTCTACTGAAAGGCCGAACTTTTTAGCCGCTTCCTCGGCGGCGCGGGCCAGGTAAAGGACATTCTTGCCGTGCAGTTCACCGGTAGGGTCGCTGATGGCATTGCCGCCTGGCTCCATACCAAAGACAAAGGAAAGGAGTTTGGCCTCTTCGCTCCCCAAAAGTTCTTCGAGCTCCTTCGAGGTCCAAAGATAGAAGGCCCCCTCTTCTTTTTCTTCGGGACGGGAGGGATCTGGGGCGCTGTCGGCGTCCTCGGCACAGTAGAAGCTTCCCTCTGGCGAGGTCAGATCCCGAAGGACGTACTCAAAGATCTCCCGGGCGATCTGGGCATAGGCCTCGTTGCCGGTTGCCTGATGGGCCTCCAGGTAGGCACGAGTCAAGATCGCCTGGTCGTAGAGCATCTTCTCAAAGTGGGGGATCCGCCACTGCCGGTCGGTGGAATAACGGTGAAAGCCCCCGCCCAGGTGGTCGTACATTCCTCCCCGGTGCATCTCGGTAAGGGTCTTCTCGACCATCTCAAGGGCCTGCGGACTCTTACCCCTCTTTAAGTAACGGAGCAGGAAGGAAAGGGCATGGGCCCGAGGGAATTTGGGAGCTGGCTCAAAGCCGCCAAAGGTCTCATCGTAGCTGGCGCTGGAATGTTCGAAGGCCTGAGTAAGGAGCGACTCATCGATCGGAACTTGGCCCACGCCGCGCGTCAGCTCTGCCGCCTGAAGGGCCTGGGTCAAAGACTCTCCGGAGCGAAGCAGCTCTTGCCGCTTCTGCCGCCAGGCGTTGGCGATTCCGGTCAAGAGGGACTTCAAGCCCGACCGACCCCAGCGGTCCTCCGGGGGAAAGTAGGTCCCGCCGTAGAAGGGCTTGAGATCCGGTGTCAGGAAAACGGTGAGCGGCCATCCCCCTTGTCCGGTCATCTGGATGACCGCCTGCATGTAGAGGCTGTCCACGTGGGGAAGCTCTTCCCGATCCACCTTGATCGAAACGAAATGGGCGTTTAAGATCTCCGCCACCGACGGATCCTCGAAGGACTCCCGCTCCATCACGTGGCACCAGTGGCAGGTGGAGTAGCCGATCGAGAGGAAGATCGGTTTATCTTCCCTCCGGGCCTTGGCAAAGGCCTCTTCGCCCCAGGGGTACCAGTCCACCGGGTTGTGGGCGTGCTGCAGAAGGTAGGGGCTCTTCTCTTGGCTCAAGCGATTCGTATTCACCGCATCGGCCTCTCCAAGGCTACATGCTACTCCAACGCGAAAGGTAAAGGGTGCCAGGTTTAAACCCTGCCTACCCCTGCCCGTCCGGCAGGCGGGGGCAGGCAGGCCTGGCACCCCTCTTTTTATGGCGGTCATCCCTTGACCCCGATCAAGAGCGCCATCTCCCAGAGTCGAAATCCGTCCGGCCAGGGAGCTCGAAAGCGCTCGGTGCGGATCACCCTTAAACCATGACGGGCCATGAGCCCTTGAAGTTCCTGGGTCGTGTACATCCAGACATGGGTCGGATCAAACCAGACGCACAGGCGGTTAAGCAGCCGGCAGGACCAGGAATTGCGGCACCAATCCATCACCACCAGGCGGCCTCCTGGTTTGAGGACCCGCGCCATCTGCCCGACCGCCTGGCCGGCATCCTGAAAACAGTGGAGGCAGTTCAGGCAGCTTACCGCATCGAAGCTGCCATCGGAAAAAGGAAGCTCCTCGGCGAAGGCCTGCCGAAGGCGCACCCGGGGCTCCTGGGCCAGCTTCTCTCGCGCCCTGCGCAGCATGCCGGCAGAGGGCTCTACCCCGGTGAAGCGGGCCTGTGGAAAGCGCGAAAGGAGTCTCTGGATGAAGGTCCCGGTGCCGCAGCCCACATCCAAGAGAGAAAAGAGGCCTGGGGGCTCACCCTGAACCAAGGAAACGGCCTTTCCCAGCGTTTCATCCAGGTAGGTTTGCCACCGGCGGTCGTACTCGGCAGCCAGCCGGTTGTAGGCGCTAGCGGTGTCTTTCACCTTTTCTCAAGCAACCAAAGGGCGTAACGCCTGTCCGAATGGAGGAAGCGTCTCGCGAGCCGGAAGGGTCCAAGGGTGGAGAGTCTCTTGGTCATCGCCGACAGAAGATACTTATCGGAGGGGCTCATCCGGATGACCTGGCCTGTGTGGAAATGAAACTCCTTGCCAGCCCATCGGATCGAACGATCTTTAGAGAAAAGGAAGCTCTTGCGGACCTGGCCGATAGGAGATCTTTTAGAGGGAGGCCGCAGGGTGAAGCGCAAGCTTCCATCGGAGGGCGTGATGCCCAGTGAGCGAAGGGGGGCCATGGCAAAGGCCCGATTGACCGGATGGTCGTAACCGGCCAGTGTTTTCTCGCCCGCGTAGATCTCGCCATCCAGAAGGAGCCAATCTCCCTTGTTCAAAGCGCGCCCGGCCGCCTTAAGAAATGGGGCAAGGCCCATGGCGCTAAGACTGTTCCCGAAGACAGACAAGACGCGAACTTGGGCCTCGTCGCGGCCAGGGAGATGGCCCCAATGGGAGGAATTGCTCCAATCTGCCCGGATCCCTTGGTTCGGTATCTGGAGTCTGGCCGCGCGGGCCAGGGCCATCTTGAGCAAAGGTTCGCTGGCGTCCCAGGCGATGTAGTGGAGCCGAAGGCCCTGGGCCTTGGCCCTCTTTAAGAAGGGGGCCTCCTTGGTCCCCTGGCCGCAGCCCAGACTCACCCACTGAACCGACCTGGCTCTGGCAAGTTGAGGGATTAAGGCAGCGGCCGCGCGCCGGGCAAGCTGGAGGGAGCGCTGGTAATTTCGGTAGGGTTTCGAGGAGCAGAGCTTAAGCCACGCCTTAACCGAACGGGTGTTCGTGTAGAAGAAAAGCTCTGGCAATCTGCCGGCGGCCAGGGCGCGGCCCAAGCGTTCCTTCACCTGGGTGTTGGTGAGACAGCGCTGGAAAACAAAACGGGGTCGGACCCGCTGGAAAAAGAAGGGGCCCGACCCCTTGGGAAAGAAACTCTTACGGAGTCTTGGTGCCGCCGTGCTCTTTACCCCCGTGCTCCTTGACCGCGGCGCCCCCGTGCTCTTTGGCCGCCTTCTGCTGTCCCTGCTTGACCCAAAAGGCCACGAGGAGGGCCAGGGCCACCAGGATGACCAGATTGACAACTTGCTTCTTCTTGAGATTCGCCATGCCAATTTCCTCTCTTAGGACAAAGGAACTAGGTTGTCGTTGGCGTCGTAGGTGTAGCGGGGCTTGCCGTTGTCCTTATGGATGCGGACAGCCACCACCTTGAGGACCCCGTTGGTGTCGGAGACGTCGAAGTCCAGATCCAGCTCGTCGCCGGTGGCCACATCATTCATATCGGTGCAGGAGTAGTAGTAATCGCCGGTCTTGCCCACCCGCTCATGGACCCGGATGAGGGTGAGGGTCCTGAGTATCCCCTTGCCACCCTTGGGATCCGGCACGGTGAAGGCCCCTAGGGCCTGCTCCTGTCGGGCGATGTAATCCCGGATCGTCTGGCGCAGCTCCTCTGCCGTGGGCTCAGCAAATGCAGTCGTAAGCGGTAAGCGGTAAGCGGTAAGCAAAAACAAAACAGCCGTGAAAACCAAAAGGGGTCTGCCTCTGCTAAACGCTAGCATCCTTGAAGTCCTCCTTTAATTCGTGGTGGTGCCGCCGTGCTCCTTGCCGCCGTGCTCCTTGGCGGTTACCGCCGCTCCGCCGTGCTCTTTGGCGCCGTGCTCCTTGGAGACCACTGTGCCACCATGCTCCTTGCCCCCGTGCTCCTTGGAGACCACTGTGCCACCATGCTCCTTGCCCCCGTGCTCTTTACCCGCCTCGGCCTGCGGCCTGTTTCCCCAGCCGGTGAGCGCCAACATGGCCATCAGTGCCAGGGCCAGTCCTCCAATCGATCTGTATCGCATCTTAGACCTCCTCTTGTGCCTTTAGGTCACGAAACCGGAATCGGGTTTCGATCCTGCCTTTCTCCACCGACTTTCCGTCCACCTCCACGTAAGGAAAGAAGAAGATGTTCACCGGGTCGTTGGTGGCCGGCTCTGGAACCAGATGGATGTCTCGACCTTGACTGATCGCCAGCCGGTTCGGGTCGTAGGTCCCAAAGAAATAGTCGGCCTTCTTCCGGTCCTTCCAGGCCTCCGAGGCGTCCACCGGAACCCAGCCCACGCCGGCCAGGTAAAATTCGGCCCAGCAATGATAGCCGGGGATCTCTCCTTCCGGCTTGGGGGGAACCGGGACCCCGATCTGGAATCGGGCCGGGATTCCAGAGGCGCGCGCCAGAGAGATGAAGAGGGAGTGGAAATCGGTGCAGTTGCCGGCTCCCACGTCGCAGGCCCGCAGGGTGTCGCCATTTCCCCAGCCAGGGGTTTCTTTCTCGTAGCGCATCCGCTCGATCACGTAGCGGTAGATCGCCTGGGTCTTCTGGGCTGGTGTGGCGGCCCCGGCCGTGACTGAGGCGGCCAACTGCCGAATGGGCTCGTTCACCACCATCAGACGGTTTGACCCCAAGTGAAGCTCAAGGTCCCTGGCCACTTCATCCGGCAGGGAGGAGGCGGCCTTCTCGAAGTGAGCCCGGATTTCTTTGATCTCGGCCTCATACTCGATGGAGAGCTCCAGGCTCGGAGGCAGAGGCCTTCGCAGAGAGAGGAAGAGGATGTCGTTGCCGTACTGCGGATCTTTCGTCACCTCGTAGGGAAAAGGGGCTTGGATCTGGCGGCGGCGGATCTTTTGAGCCTGATCCGAAGAGGCCAGGGGGACCCAAAGCTTGAGCTCCTTGGCCTGGGGAGGGATTTCCGGAAGGCGCACCTCATAGGTCACCAAGAAGGTCCGCGTGGCCTCCAGACTAGAGGCAGGAGGAAGTCCCATCCACCCCATACCGAAAACAACTGCCCCAGCGCCAATCCAAAAAAGGTGGTTCAGTCTCATCGGTCTATTCTACCTTTTCCGGTTCCCGAATCAAGGGAACAAAGATGACCGGAATTACCTTTTCGGTGACCAGGCTCCCTTGCCTCTTTCGAAGGCGCACAAGCTCCTGCAGGCCCCCCTCGGGGCCAACCGGGATGACCATCACCCCGCCCTCGGTCAACTGGTCGATGAGCGGCTGCGGGATGTGGTCTGGGGCGGCCGTCACCAGGATCGCATCGAATGGGGCCTCCTCTGGCCAGCCCTGGTACCCGTCCCCCAGCCGGGTTTGGACTTGTCTGTAGCCCAGCCGCCTCAAGGCCTCCTGGGCCCGGGCAGCCAGGGTGGGGAGGATCTCAATCGTGTAGACCTTGTCCGTCAGCTCGGCCAAGACCGCCGCCTGGTAGCCCGAACCGGTCCCAATCTCCAGGGCCTTCTCCCCCTCCCCCACCTCAGCAAGTTCGGTCATCAGGGCCACGATGTAGGGCTGGGAAATCGTTTGATCCTCTCCGATGGGTAGCGGGCTGTCCCGATAGGCCGCTACCCTCAGGTAGAACGGAACAAACTCGTGGCGTGGCACCTTGCGCATCGCCTCAAGGACCTGAGGATCGCGAACCCCCCGGGCCTCGATCTGGGTGGCAACCATCTCCTCCCGCTGGCGGGCAAAAGGATCTTCGGCAGAGAAGGCAGCTGTAAGCGATAAGCGGTAAGCTGTAAGCAAGAAAAAGAAAACCAAAAGGGGTCTGACCCCTTTTGGGGTCAGACCCCCTCTGCCTTTCCAGTAGTAAAGCGGAATCCCCAGGGCTACCAGCCCAAAGCCCAGAAGGGTCTCGCGGGGCTGCATGATGACGATGTTGCCGATGAAGGCGAGCATCGCCGCCACAAAGATAAGGGGTGTTGCCGGATAACCCCAGACCCGGTAGGGGCGCGGCGTTTGAGGTTCCCTGACCCTCAACACGATCACCGCCAAGGCCCCCATCGCGAAGAAGACGGAGATCGCCACGGTGGAGTAGGTCACGATCTGCTCAAAGGTTCCCCACCAGACAATACCCACTGCCGCCAGGCCATTGAAGTCCAGGGCCAGGGCCGGTGTCGCGTAGCGGGGATGGACCGTAGCCAGCCGGGAGTAAAGAGGAAACTCCTGCCCCATCGCCATGAGAATCCGCCCACTCGTCAAGATGTAGCCGTTTAAAGCGCCGAAGGCCGAGGCAGACACCGCCAGGGCGGTCGCCATCCCTCCGAGAGGGCCCAAGGCCTTGCGCATCACCTCGGCCGCCACGAGGGGCCGCCCGGGCATCTCGGCCAGCGGGATGTGGACCAGATAGACCCAGTTAACCGCCAGATACAGCAGCGTCACCACGGCCAGCCCTCCCACGATGGCCCACGGGAGATTCCGCTCGGGGTCGCGGATCTCCTCGGCCACATAGGAGGCCTCGGTCCAACCGCCATAGGCCCACAGGACAAAGACCAGCGCCACCCCAAAGGCGCTTAGGGTGGACCCATCCATCGGTTTGGGAGAAAGGGCCTCGGCAGGCAGGGCAGGGGAGCCCATCGCCATCCCTGCCCCGATGATCGCCAGGAGGGCCAGGATCTTCAAGGCGGTAAAGAAATTCTGGACCTCTTTGCCAACTTGAATCCCGGCCACGTTGGCCAGGGTCAAAAGGAAGATGGCCCCGGTGGCGATCCACTTCGTGCCTGCCGCGCTAAGGGGAAAGACAAACCCCAGATACTCCGCGAAGACATAGCCCAAGATGGCAATGGTGCCGATCCGCTCGGTAAAGATCTTGGTCCATCCAAAGAGAAACCCGACACCCCTTCCGTAGGCGCGGGTGAGATAGACAAAATCTCCTCCGGTTTTAGGGTAGGCGGCTCCCAGCTCCGCGTAGCAGAGGGCCCCGCAAAAGGAGATCAGGCCCCCTGCGATCCACGCCGCCATGATCTGGCCGGGTTGGTGCAGGTAGCCGGCGATCGAGGCGGCCATCCGAAAGATCCCGGCCCCAATCACGCAGCCCACCACCAGGGCCGCCGCGTCCATCGCCCCCAACGAACGGCGCAGGGAAGGTTGCGCCAACGTCTCACCCTTCACTCTTAACTCTTCACTTTTAACTCTTCACTGCTTTTTTCCCAGTGCCAGTGCCAGGGCTCGAAGGCAGGGTCAGATCCCGCTTTTTTGGGGTCTGACCCTTTTGGTCTTCGCGGATAGGACAGGTGAAACCCAAACTCATGCGCCCGGGCATTAAGCCAGCCGTACTCCTGAAGCTCCTCGAACTCCTCGGGCCGGTCCTCCCCGTTGATCCCCTCGGGGGTGATGAAATCGATCGCCTGCTGCTGCGGGCAGCCGTGCTCGCTCGCGCCGGGCAGCGCGACAAAGCGGTTCGTCTCGCGAATGGAGTAATCGTGCTTGCCCATGTAGAAGATAAACAGGTAGAGCTGGTAGGCGGGCGAGCGGTACCCGGATTCAACGAGGAGTCGCTTTCCCAGATCGGCCTCCAGGGCCGCCATCATCTGCTGATAGGCCAAGGCGGCCGGTTGCGGCAGATATTGGGTGTCGAGGCGAATCGGTTTCCCTTCCCGAAAAACGACCTGGGTGTCCAGCTTGACAAACGGTGTGGCAGAATCCGGCGCAGGCAGCTTCCGGTTAGAGCCGGAGAGGAGGATAGGATCGAGCTGACGGATCTGGTCTAAAAAAGCGATCTGCTGGCCCGTCAGCGGGGCGTGAAGCTCCTCAAAGGTGAGCAGGGGTGCCGTGCCAGCCTGTTTGTGCTGGACAATCAGTGGATCGAGGGCCTTTAGGATCGAGCGAAGCAGGTTGATCTCTTCTGAGGCCAGGCGTTCCAGAGAGATCGCCTGGCACGTAGCGGTAAAAGAAAGCGCGCCACCAAATCCCAGAAGGAGCATGCAGGCAGCGAAGAGGTAACGATTCTTCATGGGATCACCATGCGGTAAAATACCACACGATGCTGCCTTCGTGCTACGCCTTGAAAATCAGCCGGGGTCTGACCCCTTTGGGCACAGCCTTAAGCGGTAAGCAGAGAATGCCTTGGCTTATCGCTTATCGCTTATCGCTTACAGCTGCTTTTCTTACCGCTTACTGCTCACCGCCTACCGCTATCTTTGCTGAGGAGGGCCCGCGGAAGGCCCGAGTGGCCATCCCCGTAGCCGATTTAAGGAGAGAACCCCTGCCCCCTGGTCTAACCCTGGAGCGGGATCTCCTGGAAGAGAGCCAGCTTCTCTACGGCGACCCGGTGGAGGTTTTGGAAGAGCAGGCCGGCTGGATCCGGATCCTGGCCGTGGGACAAACCCGCTGGGTCAACAACCAGGAATGGAGGGGTTACCCTGGCTGGGTGGAGAAATCGGCCCTCCTCCTTGGGCCCACCGATTGGAAGCCCAACCTGGTCGTGAGGGCCAAATCAGGTCGAGTGTTGGCACTGCCTGAGTCCAGCGCCCCCTTAAAGCTCACCCTCTCTCTGGGAACACGGCTGGTTGGCCCGGCCCGAATCAGCGCCCTGGGCCAACCCAACACCCCCTGGCGGCAGCCCCCGCTGATGGATGGAAGCACGGGGTGTATCCTCGCTCACGAGGTTGACTTCATTCAGCCCACACCCGTCGGTCCAGAGGCGTTGGGGGCGCTGCGGGCTGAGCTGGTTCAGACGGCCCGCCTGTTTATCGGTGATCCCTACTACTGGGGCGGGCGCTCTGCCCATCTGGCCGGCCAGTCCGGCCCGCCCCAGACGGCGGTAGACTGCTCAGGGCTGACAGGGCTAACCTATCAGGCCCACAACATCCTGATCCCTCGGGATGCCCACGACCAATGGATAAAGGCCCGGCCCATCCCGAAAGAGTCTCTTCAACCGGGCGATCTCGTCTTTCTGCACGACCCGGCCGATCCCAGTCGGGTCAGCCACGTGATGCTTTACGCTGGAGAAGGCCGCCTCCTCGAGGGCCCGGGTACAGGGACGGTGGTCCGGGAGATTGGGCTTGAGGAGCGCTTGGCCCTTGAGCCGGATCGGGC
>CAYJSX010000017.1:0-13031 GCA_964372575.1 uncultured Planctomycetia bacterium | reverse complement strand
CTGCGGTGGCAGCTGTCCGCGCTTCCACCTGCACCGGGCCAAAGCGGCCCACCACGATCTTCTTGAAGCGGATCGCTTGGTCCGGCCGAGCCGCTCCCTTGCCTTCCACCGAGGAGATGGCCTGGCGCCCGCCAATCACGGTGGGTGCGATCACAAAGATCATCCGATCAACCCAACAGGCCTGAAGGGCCGAGGCGATCACCTCCCCTCCCCCTTCGATCAGAAGATGGGTGATCTCTCGAGCGGCCAGCTTCGCGAGCAAAGCCCGAAGATCAGGCCAGCCCTCTTGGGCCGGCAGGCGAAGAATCTCAGCACCGGCTTGGGCAAGTCTCTCTTGGCGCTTACGGGAGGCGTGGTGGGTCGTGGCGATCAGGACAGGCGTTCTGGATTTGAAGACTCGGGCCTTGGGCGGGGTCCTTAAGTTCGAGTCCAGGATAACCTTTAAAGGCTGGGCCTGAGGGGTATGGCGGCCGGTCGGGGGCCGGAACGTAAGCTCAGGATCATCCTTCAAGATCGTCTCCACACCCACCAGGATCGCGTCCACCTGACCCCTTAAGCCCATCGACCAGGCCCTGGAGGCGGGGCTCGTGATCCAGCGAGAGGCGCCGGTTCGAGTGGCGATCTTTCCATCCAGACTCTGCCCCACCTTGACCGTGACAAAGGGGCGCCTGCGGGTTGCCCAAGTGACAAAAACCTCATTGAGCCCTCTGGCCTCCTCCTCGAGCAGGCCCACCCGGGTTAAGAGGCCTGCCCTGCGCAGCTTCCTTAGGCTGCGCCCACGGGTGCGGGGATTTGGATCTCTCATCGCGGCCACGACCCGCCGGACACCAGCCCTCAGAATCGCCTCGGTGCACGGAGGAGTACGCCCGAAATGCCCGCAGGGCTCGAGCGTCACATAGAGGGTCGCCCCCCGAGCGCGCCTGCCGGCTTGATGCAAGGCCAAGACCTCCGCGTGAGGTCCTCCGGCCCGCCGGTGAAAGCCGCTTCCCACCACCTGCCCGCCCTTGATCACCACCGCCCCCACCATCGGGTTGGGCCGAGTCCGGCCATGGGCCTTGCCCGCCAGCGCAAGCGCCATCCGCATAAACCGCCTATCCGCCTCAAAAGTTTTCAACAGCAGGGGTCTCGCCTCAAAAGTTTTCCACAGTTGGGGTCTGACCCCAATTGTTAATAACTGCCTTGAGGCGCTCGACCTCTTCGTAGGGAACCGTGACCGTGCCGATGGTCGGCCCAGAGGATCTGCGCAGGCCATGGCAGTCGGAACCGCCGGTGACCAAAAGGTTGAGCTTCTTGGTTAGGGCGAGGTAATGTTCCACGACAGCCGCTGAATGGTCCGGATGGAAAACCTCGATCCCCTGGATGCCGGCCTCGACGAACTCTGGGATCCAGGACTCCTGGATCAGCCGATAAGGGTGGGCGAGGATGGAGACTCCGCCGGCCTGGCGGATCAACCGGACCGCCTCCGGCACCGTCAGGGTCGCCCCCTTGACAAAACAGGGGGCGTGATCGCCCAGGTAGCGCTCGAAGGCCTCTTCGAAGGTGCGAACAGCCCCTCGCGCCATCAGGGCCTGGGCCAGGTGGGGCCTGCCGATCGCGCCACCCCTGGCGATGGCTTCAACTTCCTCGTAGGTCACTGGGATCCCTTTGGAATTCAGGCGCTCGATCATGGCCCGGATCCGATCCTTCCGATACCGATGCATCCGATTCAAGAAATCCTGGAAGGGCGGATCTTCCGGCCGGATGCCGTAGCCCAAGAGGTGCAGCTCCCGCTCCTTGAAGACAACGGTCAGCTCCACCCCTGGAATCACCTCCAGCCCGTTGCCAGCCGCCTTCAGGGCCGCTGGAAGCCCGGCCACCGAGTCGTGATCGGTGATGCTGATCGCTGCCAGCCCCAAGCCCTTGGCCCGGCCGACGACCTCTTCGGGTGAGAAGGTTCCGTCGGAGTGGAAGGTGTGCAGGTGGAGGTCAGCTCTTGGGCTCACCGACCTTTGCCTTGTGGATCGAATCGAGGACGCCGTTCACAAACTTTCCGGAATCTGGCGTGCCGAACCGCTTGGCCAGCTCCACCGCCTCGTTGATCACCACCTTAGGCGGCGTTTCATTGCCGAAAAGGAGCTCAAAGGTGCCCAGGCGAAGGACGTTCCGGTCCACCACGGCCATGCGGCTTAAAGACCAGTTGGTAGCGTACTGGGTCAACAGGGCGTTGATTTCAGACAGGTGCCCTACCGTCCCTTTGACCAGTCTCTCCACAAAGTTCTTGGAGCTGACCGGAATCCGGTGCTGTCGGTAGAAGATCTTGATCCCCTCCTCCGGGGAGTCCTTGGTGATGTCGAGCTGATAGAGAATTTTGAGGGCCGCCTCCCGGGCCTTGGATCTTCTTCCTATCACCTCGCCACCCCCTTAAAGATGCTCGCCATCTCGCAGGCCGCCTCGGCCGCCTCCCGGCCTCGGTTCAACCCCCTTGGCTTGGAGCGCTCCCAGGCGTGGCGAAAAGATCTGGCGGTGATGAGACCGCTCGTCACCGGGACCCCTCCCAACACCGAGGCCAAGGCCAGCCCCTGCAAGGCAGCCTGCGAGAGGAAGGCAAAGTGGGGAGTCTCTCCCTGCAGGATGCAGCCCACCGCCACCACGGCCCGATAACGGCGCGACCGGGCCATCCTCAAAGCGGCCGCCGGCAACTCGAAGGCCCCTGGCACCCAAACCACCTCAACGCCAGACGCCTTGACCCCGCGGCTTTGAAAGGCGGCGAGGGCCCCCTGAAGGAGGCGCTGGACGATCTTGAGGTTGAAGCGGCTGGCGACAACGCCGAATCGAGCGCTGGAGGAAAGGGGCCTGGACATCAAAAAGAACTACTCGGGGTCGAGGACTTCCAGGAGGAGGTGCCCTAACTTCTCCCTTTTGGCCTTGAGATATTTGCTGTTGGAGGCAACCGGCGGGATCTCCAGAGGAACCCGCTCCACGATGGTCAGCCCAAAACCGTCGAGCCCCACCACCTTGCGGGGGTTATTCGTCATCAGGCGAACCTGCGTCAAGCCCAGATCAGCCAGGATCTGCGCCCCAATCCCATAGTCTCTCAAATCTGGGTCAAAGCCGAGCGCCTGATTCGCCTCCACCGTGTCCATCCCTTTGTCCTGGAGGGCATAGGCCTTGAGTTTGTTCGCCAGGCCGATCCCCCGACCCTCCTGCCGGAGGTAGAGGATCACCCCTCGGCCCTCCCGAGCGATGAGCTTCAGGGCCGACTGAAGCTGAAGCCCGCAGTCGCACCGAAATGAGCCAAAGACATCGCCGGTCAAACATTGGGAGTGGACCCGCACCAGCACCGGCGGCTGGCGGATGTCCCCCAGCACCAGGGCCGTGTGGGCCTGTCCATCCACCGACGATTCGTAGAGGATCAGCTGAAAGTTGCCGTAAGGGGTGGGCAGGGTCGTCTCTACGACCCGCCGGACAAAGCGCTCCTTGCTCAAGCGGTACTTGATGAGGTCCGAGATGGTGCAGATCTTGAGGGCGTGCCTGGCGGCAAACTCCTTTAGCTGCGCGGTCCGGGCCATCGTCCCATCCGGATTCATGATCTCGCAGATGACGCCCGCCGGATAAAGGCCCGTCAGTCTCATCAGGTCCACCGCCGCCTCGGTGTGGCCAGCCCGGACCAGGACGCCTCCATTTCTGGCCCTCAAGGGGAAGACGTGGCCCGGACGGACCAGATCCGAGGCCTTGGCATTGGGATCGATGAGTCGAGCGATCGTGGCGGCCCGGTCGTGGGCCGAGATGCCGGTGGTGATCCCTCGGGTGGCATCCACCGAAACCATCCAGGCGGTTCCCAGCGGTGCCTGGCTCTCCACCACCATTGGCTTAAGCTCCAGCAGCTCCAGCCGCCCGGCCTCCATCGGCACACAGATCAGGCCCCTTCCGTGGCTGACCATGAAGTTGATCGCCTCCGGGGTGGCGTGCTGGGCCGCCACGACCAGGTCGCCTTCGTTCTCCCGATCCTCGTCGTCCACGACGATGACCAGGCGGCCGACCTTCAGTTCCTCTAGGACCTCTTCAATGGGGTTAAACATGGGGATACTTTATTATAGCACTCTCGAGAGGGCTTCGCTCCCTCAGGGAGGTGGCCCTGGCGGCGCTACAGCGCCGCCAGCGTGGCGTGGATCGTCTGGAGGGTCGCCTCTTCGTCGGAGGCAAAGGCCTGGGCCCCCTTGTCCCGCAGGGTGTCGCAGATGACCCGAAGGCTTGTCCCCTGGGGCCTCAAGACGTACTGGTGGACCTCCCAAAGGATCTGATCGGTGGTCAAGTCCAAGATCCCTTCCCGCCCACGGCCAGACAGGGGGGCCAGCAGAATCCGATTCCACTCCGATACCGGCTGGATGTCGGTGGGGATGGCTGGCAGGGGTTCTTGGATCAGGCTCCGGGCCCTTAAAATCCGAGTCTCCTCTTCGGTGAGCCCAGCCACGAAACGGCCTAAATGCTCCAAGGTGGCCTCTGGGAGGGTATGGGCCGCCCACGGCCCCAAGAGAGGCAGGACATAGAGAAGCTGGGAATAGGGCTGGTCCGCCTTAACACCGCTTGAAGCGATGAGGAGTTTTTGCGGGTGCGCCCCATACCGCGTAAGCGTCTGAAAAAGGGCCTGAAGGCGGCGAAGGGTCTCCTGCATCTTGAGCCCTTGGGGGTCGCTGTACAACCCTTGGGGATCCTTAAAGGGGGCCCCGAAGAAGACCGCCTGCAGAATCTCGTAGATCTTCTTGGCCTGGGCCACGGCGACCTTGCCCTTAAGAAGGCTGAGCCGGTGTCGAATGGTCGGATCGTGGGTCTGCTTCAACTGCTCATCCACCATCGGGTCCACCACCCGATCCACCCGGCTGACAAAGAGTGAGTTCACCGAATGGAGCTTGGAGACGTCTTCCCTCACCTTCTCTTCAGAAAGGCCCTGACCTTTAAGCCGCTCCACACGGCCGCTTAAACCGGCAAGATACCCTTCGACCGTCTGAAGGTAATGAAGGTCTGAAAAGACCAGGGTAACGTTGGGATGAACCATCCCATCACCGGATACCGCCCTCTGGATCGCTTCGGCCCCAATCGGCAGATTGGGGATCTTGGTGAAGGCCCCCACCCCGGACATCGCCTGGGCAATCCGCCGCACCTCCTTCACCAACGGTTCCAGCTCGGTGAGCAGGGCCGAGGCCTCCTGGGAGACGCGCCCCTCCCATGGCCAGCGGGCATGGATCGGGGCAAAGGCCTGCGCCGCCTCGTTGGCCGCCTCGTTGTACAAGATACGATAGATCTCTTCGGCCGACCGGCCCTGGGCCTTCAAGGCCCGCAACCGCCTGTCCAGCGCCCCATCCTCGGCCAGCTGCCGAAAGAGGGTCTGGTTGGTCGTCATACCCAGGATGCCCTGTTTCTCGATGATCTCCCGAAGCCTCGTCCGCCAGTCCTTTCCCCCCTTTAGTGAGGGAAAGCCGTCCAGAGAAAAGCTGTTGGCCTGATGCTCCGGATCGTACAGCCGCAGCGTAGAGCCGGCCGGCAGGCGGTTCAGATCGATCTGGACCGATGTTTTCGTGGCAACCGTCACCTTAGCACCTCTCTAAGACCCATTGTACCTCTAACGCTCAAAGACGCCGCAACCGGCCTAGCATTTCACGGTAAACCTCAAAATCACGCCGCAGGCCAATCTTGAGGATCAAAACCTCGATGCGCTGTTCCACCACGCGATAGATCACCCGGTAATCCCCCACCCGCAGCTTCCACAGACCGGAAGGCTCTGCGCCTAAGGGTTTGCCGTAAGCTTCTGGATCGGCCGAGAGCCTTGCCCGTAAGGTGCGAAGGAGGTAGCGCTGAACAGAGGGGTCGAGGCGCTTGAGATCCTCGGACAGGACCAGGGGATGGAGGAGGATGGTCCACACAGAGGATTATCGAACCTTAAGACGCCTTTGGGTCTCTTCCAAGGTAAGGTAGGATTTCTTGGGCGTGCCACGCTCCCGCTGCCTGGCCAAAGTACCCAGGATCTGGTCCTCTGCCCAATCCAGAAGCGCCTCCATCTCCTCGTACCGGGCGATGGGCAACATCACGGCCAATGGCTTGTGCCGCTTCTCGATTACTACCGTCGAGCGATTCATCAGTTGGAGGATCTCTTCCGCCTTGGTCCTCAGCTCCGAGATCCCCACCAGGGTGGTCTGTTCCTTCACCGTCCTCATGGGGGCACCTCCTCCTTAACCTCCTAAAATAAAGCATGTCATAAGACAAATGAATTGTCAAATAAATGTACAAATCCATGTACCCGGATGGCCGCCTTCTTCTGCGGTATAATGACCTCATGCGGGAGGAGCGGGCCGCACGGATTGCTGCTTATCTCATCGTCTTGGCCACGGCGATCCTCTCGGCCACCCAATGGCCGGTCTTGCCCTACTTCCTCGACAGCTACTACCACCTGTCGGTCATCCAGGGGTTCCAAGAGG
The DNA here is from genome assembly GCA_964372575.1 of uncultured Planctomycetia bacterium. Taxonomy (GTDB): domain Bacteria; phylum Omnitrophota; class Gorgyraeia; order 1-14-0-20-64-10; family 1-14-0-20-64-10; genus JACOVG01. Next base: position 6,582 of record CAYJSX010000017.1, on the reverse strand, counting down.
CAGGAGGGTTGGTCCTGCACGCCTTCTGGGAAGCGGCACCCGAAGGCAGGCCCCACCTCTACCCTCCTGTCTTCCATTTGGTCTTCTTGCCAGTCCTGCAAGCCGGCGCTGATCCCATCTTCCTGGCCCGGTTCTGGTCCTGGGCGGCGATGCCTACCCTGCTTGCCGTCGCCTGGGTGGCTGCCTCCAGGGTCTTTTCGCCCCTGTCCGCGTGCCTCATCCTGGTGGCCTTGGCCATCCCTTACAGCTTCTTTCTCTCGACGGTCAATTACCTGCCTGCCACCGGCACTCTGGTGTGCACCCTGGGGATCCTGCTCGCCCTTTTTAAGGGACGCTGGATCGCCGGAGGGATCCTGCTGGGTTTCGCCTTCTGGCTGCACGCGGGGCTGCCCTGGTTGATGGCCTTTGGGCTTTTTCTCTTCGCCCTCATCGAACCTTCCTACCGAAAGACAACGGTCAGAACCCTGCTCCTTGGAATTCTGTTAGGCGCTCCTTGGTTTCTCCACACGCTGAAGTACCTCGAGCTGATCCAGCTCCAACCGCGGGGGGAGGAACGATTCTTGGAGTTTCCGGTTATCTTGCTCGCCTTGGGGGCGACCGGATTCTTCCTCTGCGTAAAAAGGGGCGGCCTCTTTCGGTTCTTGGCCTGTCTTGGGCTGGGGTTTCTTCCGATGCTGGCAGGTTATCGGTTCCGATTCTTCGCGGCCCAGGGGCTCTTCCCCTGGCTGCTGTTGGCCGGCCTGGCCCTGGAGCGGCTGGTCCAGTACTTCAGACGGCCTGGAAGAACCTCGCTGTTGGCAGGCACCCTGCTCGCTCTGGTAGGATTGATGATCGGCTCTCCCACCCTCTTTGTCTCCAACGAAGGGGTCCGGTGGACTTGGGCCGATACGACCTTTGCTCAACTGGCCGGCTGGACCAAGACCTCTTCCCGGGCAACAGCCCAGACGATCTTTAACCGGAAGTTCATGTCTGAACTGGCCAGTCAAGTAGAGGCCCAGACCGGTCCGGACGAGTTGATCTACAGCGACTTTCCTTACCTAAGCGGGATGATGAGCGTCCTCACCCGCCGAGCCACGACCAACCGGATGCTTCGAGAGATGCAGGGGCCCGACCAGGGCCAAGAGATCCAACAGGCCAAGCTGATCCTCTGGCTTAAAGAGCCGGAAGGAAAAACGCCGCGGGGGCTTCGGGAAGTGGTGGAGCGCTTTGGCCTGATCCCTTCGGGTGAAACCGAGATCGCCTACCTCTTCCAGAACCCCAGCGCCACAGGAAGGCGGCGCGTTGTGAAGGCCCTCTTGCCGGGTTGGCTTGCGGTAGGGGTTATGCTGCTTGCGAGCGGCGTGGTGCTTTGGGACTTGAAACGGCGTCCCGGAGCTTGACCGAGACGATCTTCGAGCCCCCGGATTCCTCCATCGTGATGCCGTACATGCTGTCAGCCTTTGTGATCGTCTTTTTGTTGTGCGTGATGATGATGAACTGCGAGTCCTTCAGGAACTCTCTCAAGGCCCCGGTGAAGCGGTCGATGTTGTTCTCATCCAGCGGGGCATCGATCTCGTCCAGGACGCAGAAGGGAGAGGGCTTGACCCTGAAGATCGCAAACAGCAGTGCGATCGTGGTGAGGGCCTTCTCGCCTCCTGAAAGAAGGGAGATGGCCTGGACCGGTTTGCCAGGCGGCCGGGCGATGATCTCGATGCCGCTCTCCAGGACATCCTCCTCGTCCATCAGGACGAGCCGGGCTTCCCCTCCGCCGAAGAGCTGCTTGAACGTCTCCTGAAATTCCTTCTGGATCGCCTGGAAGGTCTCCCGGAACATCGCCCGGGTCGTCCGGTTGATCTTGGCGATCGCCTCCTTGATGTCCTCCCTGGCCTTTTCCAGATCGGTCTGCTGGGTGAGGAGATAATCGTAGCGGGCCTGAAGCTCCCTCTCCTCTTCGATGGAACCTAAATTGACCGGCCCCATCTTCTGGAGTTTCTCTTTAAGCTCCTCCGTTCTCTCCTTGAATTTGGGAAGTTCTTCCGGACTGCAGGCGGTGGCCTGCGGGGCCTCCTCTCCTTCCAGATTCACCTGGTAGACCTGGCCGATCCGGCTGACAACCTGCTGCCTGGAGAATCGAAGCTGGGCCTGCTCCATCTCCTTGGCATGTGCCCGTGAGCGGATCTCTTCCAGCCTGCGGGCCAGCGTCTGGAACTCCTCCTCACGCCCCCGGGCCCGTTCGCGCGCTTGAGACTTGCTGGCCTGCGCCTCCTCCACCTGAAGCTGGACTTGGGCCTCCTGCCCCTTCAGCCGATTCAGCTCGTCCTCAAGAAGGCGGCACTCCTCTTCCCACCGCTTCTGGCCAATTTCTAGCTGAATGAGCTCTTCTTCTCTGGCCCGCTGTTGGGCCCGCGCCTCTTTGAGGCTGGCCTCCATCACACCCAGGGAGTCCTGGCGGCTTTTCATCACCGAATCGAAGGAGGCCAACTTGGCCTTGAGGGAGGCGAGCTTCACCGATTGGGCTTCTCGCAGGCGGCTCTGTTCGGCGATCTCTTTACGGGAGTGTTCGATCGATTCGTTCAGTTGGGCAAGGGCCTGGTCTTTCTTGGCCAGCTCCTCCTCCAGAGCGCGGGCTTCGGCCCGGGCCTCGCCGAGCTCCTCCTGGGCCTGCTCCTCTTCCGTCTTGAGCAGCTCCTCTTCGTCGTTGAGCTTGGCCAGCGTGGTCCCTTGGCTGGCCAGATGGGCTTGGGCCCGCTGAACCTCCTGGCTCCTTTGCTGCAGAAGATCTTCGATCTCGGCCAGGCGGCTCCTTTCGGCGACCTGCTGGCACTCGATGGAAGCGATGCGGTCTCGAACCTCTGCCAGGGCCCTCTCCTGATGGCTCAAGGCCGCCTCCAGCGACTGCAGACGGCTCTTGCGCCCTACCACCAGCCCCTCCTCGCCAGGGGAAGAGCCCAAAAGGGCGCTCACGGCCGTAAAGAGCTCTCCAGCCGGGGTGACGCATCGGCCGCCTGAGGCCTTTGATTTTGCAAGAATCGCCTCGGCTGTTTTCTGATCTGGGGCGAGCCACGTATCGGCAAGGATCAGTCGAATGAGCGGCTCCAGATGGGGCGTGATCCCAATCCTTTCGGCGATGGGAACCGCCTCGGGCAAGTCAGCCGCACCACTGGGAAGGGTGCCAGGTTTTAACCTGGCACCCGATTCTGCAGGTACCCTGTCCCGAATCAGAAAGAGGACCCGCCCGGCCTTGGATTCTTCCAGAAATGTTCGGCAGCGGGTGGCCGCTTCGGCCGACCCCACCAAGACGGCATCGGCCCACGGGCCCAGGGCTGCCTCTACGGCCGCGCAGTCAGAGGCCTCCACCTGAATCAGCTCAGGCAAAAGACCGATCACCCCCTCTTCGGAGAGTCTTCCCTGTTCCAAGGCAGCCAGCAGTGCCTTGACTCCGCTGGCGTAGCCCTCGTGGCTGGCCTCCAACCCCTTGAGCATCTCCAACTGGGATCCGACCCGGGTCAGCTCCTGCTGCACCCGACTGGCCTCTTCTTGGGCCGCCTTTAACTCCTCTCCCAACTGGGTAAGCCGAGACTGAACGCCTTGGCGCTCCTGCGTCACTTGTTGGAGATTCTGATTCGCCTGGGCCAGCACCTCCTCCATCTGCTTGACCTGGTTTACAACCTCGGCCTTCTCCTGAGCGACCTTGTCCGCCTCCATCGCCAGACGGGCAAACCGGGTTTCCAAGCGGGTCAGCGACTGGCTGGCCTTGGAGAAATTGTTCTTCACCTGAACCTGGAGATGGGTTTCCTCCAGGAGAAGCTCTTTGCACTTGGCGATGGTTTGCTCGGCGGCCTCGATCGCCTGGGCGCAGGCCTTAAGGAGCGATTCGCTCCGCAAGAGTTCTTCCTGTTTGGCTTGAAGTTCGGTGTCGGCTTGGGTGAGGGTTCGCGAGAGCTCCTCGCGGCTTTCCGTCAGCTCGGCCATCCGGGAGGTCAGAGAGGCGAGCTCCTGCTTCATCTTCTCCTGACGGGTGAGGGATTCCGCAATCCGCTCCTGGTTAACGGTGAGGTTCCCTTCGGTCCTCTGGCGCTGGTGGCTGACCGCAAGGAGAGACTCCCGGGCCCGGGCCAAGGCGTTGTCGGCCGCCTCCAGCGCGGAGCGCACCTCCTGCAGGGCCCCCTCCTGGCTGGCGAGCTTACCCTCCCACTGAGCGATCTCGCCGCGCAGGGTGTCGAGCTGCGCCTCTTTGGATTCGAAGCTCGCGGCGAGCTTCTGGATCTCGGCCAGGGCCACCGAGACCTCCAGGCCTCTCAACTCCTCAAACTGCTCCTGGTAGGCCTTGGCCCGCCGGACCTGGCGCTCCATCGCCGAGATCTGCCTTTTCACCTCAGCCACCACGTCGGCCAGACGGATCAGGTTGTTCTCGGTCTCATCGAGCCTTCTCATCGCCTCCCGCTTTTGCGACTTGTATTTGGTGATGCCGGCCGCCTCTTCAAAAACCTCCCGGCGGTCCTCCGGCTTGGCGGAGATGATCTGCTCGATGCGCCCCTGCTCAAAGAGGGAATAGGCCGAGGTGCCGATGCCGGTGCCCATCAGGAGCTCCTGGATGTCCTTGAGCCGGACCGGCGTCTTGTTGAGGAGGTACTCGCTCTCCCCCGAACGGAAGAGTCTCCGGGAGATGGCGACCTCTTCGTATTCGAGGGGAAGCTCTTTGTTGGAGTTCTCGAGGGTGAGCGTGACTTCAGCGTAGGAAACGGGGTCGCGGCGGTCCGACCCGTTGAAGATCAGGTCCTCCATCCGCCCGCCGCGCAGCTCCCGGGCCGACTGCTCGCCCAGCACCCACTTGATGGCATCGGCTATGTTGGAGTTGTGAACGATGACGTTCTCCGCCACAAAGTTGTGCGTTTCTTCAATGGAAAGATCATAAACCCAGGGGTCCTCGGGAGGGACCTGTTCAACGGCCACAACCTCATCCCAAAAGAGATCCGAATGAGCGATTCTTTCAAGTTGTTGGCAGATGGCCTGCGTCTGGGTGGTTTGTATCCCGTGCCTCCTCGCCAGATCCACCACTTCGGCAAGCCCTACGCGACTGGCTTCGCAGCGTCCCTCAGAATAAGCCGCCAGCCGAGGTGACTCGGAGCGAAGGGCTTTGACCTTTAACCCGGAGGTAGCTGTGAGGTGCCGGATAACGGGCGAAAGTCCAGGAATGAGATCCAGGTTAGGATTGGGCTTTCGGTCGGCAACGTGGTGGTGATCTAAGGCTTGCTTCTTACGTCCTACAAATTTGAGTAGATTGGAAAGGGTTCTAAGGTTCTCGACGCCATAGAGGTAGACGGAGTAATACGCCCGCCTTGTCTGCGCCTTGGTGTTGGCGGCGTAATTGATCTTTAAACGAACGGAGGCATTTACCCCGAATCGAAGTAAAAGTGTTACAAGATCGTTGGCAAGTCTCCTGCTGGCAGTGGCGTACTCGATGTACTGCATAGAGCCGCGATCAGAAAGGTAGGCATCACCCTCAAACAACGCCGAGATAAACTCTGCAGCAATCTCTTCAGGTGCCTCCATAATCTGCCGCGGGATCCGTTTGGCAGCCGATTTGCTGTTAACGGGAAGATCGTAAAGCCGCTCCAGGGCCATGCACAAAGCCCGAGAGAAAATGATGACGTCTTTTGTGCTCCCATGGTAAGAAAAGATCTTGGCCTCAACTTCGAATGCCTCTTGCGCCGATTGGCAGAAGTCGGCAACCACCGCTGGGTCTTCATTGACGAACCAGACTTGGTTGGAGGGGGTAGTTCTCCCTTCGGAGATGAGATATCCTAGGAACCTCGCAGCAGCGCGGTTGACCTTTTTCGGAACCCGAATGTGACCCGTGCCCTTGGATTTAAGCCTCACGACCGTATCTCGATCGTCCCAAGAACGTCTTTCTAGCTTAAGAACCGAAGCCAAGAAGGCAGCATTAACGGCCTGACCTGACCAGAGACCTCGGAGAGAATTCCTTGGGATTTGAGCCGCCTGCTCCAGAGGGGCAACCCCTCCGTAACGTGAGGCCGCCTCCATGACAAATGTTCGCAACTTCTCACCGTAAGGCACGTAAATCCGGTCCTCTGGCAAGAAAGCTCCCAAAATATCCTGAAGGGTTGCTTGGGGCTTTTTGTGGAAAACCGGCAGCACCCGGGGAACGGCAATCTTGATGCCTACCCGAAGTTCGTCTGCTCGCAAGGATCGAAGTTGTCCGCTATCCAAAATAAAAAGCGGATGATAGGGGGTGGCCGTGATCATCCGGCCGCTTTTGGTCTCAATCTTAAGGAGAAAATCAGGAGCTGTCCGCTTGATGAAGGCAAAGACCGGCCTGGATTCAAACTTCAGGGTTTGAGGATTTAAGGAAAGGACGGAAACCCCAAGAGGGTTTTCTCTGGTCAGAATGCCGTCATCGAGGGCCGTTGTGCTGGAAGCTTTCTCAAGGGAGGAATTGACGAGATCGCCGATTTGCCTTCGCTCGCCATCGGCCAGAAACACCTGAACCCAGCTTGGCGTGCACTTCCCGCAGCCGTTGGGACCAACGACGGCGGTGATGCCCGGCTCAAAGGTGAGCTCGGTCGGCTCCGCGAAAGACTT
>CAYJSX010000016.1:0-13299 GCA_964372575.1 uncultured Planctomycetia bacterium | reverse complement strand
GATCGAAACCTGGCCCGGGGCCATGTTGCAGATGATCATCGGGATGAAGAAGGGCCGAACCCTGGCAGGGCCCTTGCTCTCCAGATCCTCGTAGCCCTCCTCAATGGTCTGCAATCCCCCCATGCCGGTCCCGATCCAGACGCCAATCCGGTGAGGATCTTCCTGGGACAGATCCAGCTTGGCGTCCGATACCGCCTGCTTGGAGGCGGCTACGGCAAACTGGACGAAGCGGTCGGAGTGCTTGGCTTCCTTGGTAGAAAGGTAGGGCGCTGGGTCAAAGCCCTTAACCTCTGCGGCAAACTGAGTCGGGTAGTGGGTGGGATCGAAAAGGGTTATGCGGGCGGCGCCGCTTTTGCCCTGAAGGAGCGAGGCCCATACCTCGGAGACGGAATTGCCCACCGGCGAGACGCATCCCAGGCCGGTGATGACGACACGGCGCTCTTTCGCCACGAAAAGGAATCAGGTCCCCTTTTGGGCGGCTTTTTCCTCGATGTACTTGATCGCGTCGCCAACCGACACCATCTTTTCGGCTTCTTCGTCCGGGATCTCAATCCCGAACTCTTCCTCGAGGGCCATGACGAGTTCGACCGTGTCCAAAGAGTCCGCGCCGAGATCGTCAATGAAGGAGGCCGAGGGAGTCACTTCCTCTGGTTTGACACCCAACTGCTCCGCAATGATGGAGCGTACCTTGTCCTGTAGTGCGCTCATCCCGTTCCTCCCATTTAAGTGGTAGTCTTAAGTGCGATGGCCTTAGGCAGTCTTAAGGCATCTTTGCCAGTATAGCGAGGAAGATCAATTTGTCAAGCCCATTGCTTGGGCGGCCGCCTCCAGATCGTTGGGGCTACCCACAGGGATGACCTGGGCCTCGGGCTCGATCTTCCGGCACAACCCCTTGAGCACCGTGCCGGCCCCCACCTCCAGGAAGGTTCGAATGCCGGCTGCGAGCATCGTCCGGACGCAGGCCTCCCAGAGGACCGGCCGGGTGAGCTGCTCGGCCAGAAGAATCAGAACTTCGCCGGAACTCGTGTAATAAGAACCGGTTACGTTGCTTAGGACCGGGAATTTCGGCATTCGGAAGGTCGTCGCCTCCAGGGCTTGTTTGAGCTTCTCTGCCGCTGGCTTCATCAGTCTCGAATGAAAAGCCCCTCCGACTTCCAAGGGGATCACCCTTTTGGCTCCGCGGGACTTGGCCTCTTCGCTGGCTTTCAAGATCGCCTCTTTCGTCCCAGAGATGACCACCTGGCCTGGAGAGTTGAGATTCGCCACCTCTGCCCCGGAAGCCGCGCAGATCTCTTCCAGAGCCGAGCGCGTAAGCCCCAAGACGCTGGCCATCGTCCCGGGGTTGGCCGCAGAGGCCTCCTCCATCGCCTGCCCCCTTAAGCGGACCAGCCGTAAGCCGTCCTCAAAGGAAAGGGCCCCGGCCGCGGCCAGGGCTGTGTATTCGCCAAGACTCAAGCCGGCGGCGGCCGCGGGGGACAGCTTTCCGATGGATGAGAGGGCCGCCAGGGCCACCCAGGAAACCACATACAAGGCCGGCTGGCAATGTTGGGTGTGGGTGAGGGCTTCTTGGGGTCCTTCCAAACAAAGGCGGCTTAAGGGGTAGCCCAGAAGCTGATCGGCCCTCTCAAAGAGCACCCTGGATTCTGGGAAGGCCTGGGCCAAGGCTTGGCCCATTCCAACAAACTGGGCTCCCTGACCAGGAAAAAGAAGGGCGTAGGGGGTGGGCACCTACCAGCGAATCACACAGCTTCCCCAGGTGAGCCCGGCGCCGAAGGCCACCAGAAGCGCGTAATCTCCTGACTTGATCCTCCCCTCCTGGACCGCCTCGCAGAAGGCGACCACCGTGGAGGCGGCCGACATGTTGCCGTACCGATCCACGTTGAGGTAGACCTTCTCGCGGGGCAGGCCGGCCCGTTCCAACACGGCGTCGATGATCCGCAGGTTGGCCTGATGGGGAATGACGCAGCCGACCTGATCCGGCTTGATCCCGGCCCGCTCGATTGCCTTCAAGGCCGCATCGGCCATGGCGCGGACGGCCGACTTGAAGACCTCGCTGCCGTTCATCTTTAAGAAATGGCCCCGCTCGTCCACCGACTGGTGCGAGGCCGGCGTCTGAACGCCGCCGGCCGGCACCTTGAGAAGATCGGCCTTGCTGCCGTCTGACCCCAAGTAGGCGGAGAGGATCTCGCCCCGGTGGATGGGGCCCAGGATCACCGCGCCAGCCCCGTCTCCAAAGAGTACACAGGTGGAGCGGTCGGTCCAATCCACCACACGGGAGAGGATCTCCGCCCCGATCACCAGAACGTGGCGGTAGGTGCCGTTTGCGACGAACTGGCTGCCCATCACCAGCCCATAGAGGAAGCCGGAGCAGGCGGCGGCCACGTCGGTGGCGGCGGCCTGAGGGGCCTCCAGCTTGGCCTGGACAATGCAGGAGGTGGCCGGGCAAGGCATGTCTGGCGTCATGGTGGCCACGATGATGAAGTCGATCTCTTGGGCCGTGAGCTTGGCCGAGGCCAGGGCCTGGCGGGCGGCCGCCACGGCCAGGTCGCTCGTCTGCTCGTCGGCAGCGGCGATCCGGCGCTCCCGGATGCCAGTCCGGGTGCGGATCCACTCGTCCGACGTCTCCACCATCTTCTCGATATCCGCGTTGGTGAGCACCTTCTCGGGCAGGTAATACCCGTATCCCAGGATCCCTGCCGGGTTCACCCCACGATGCCCTCCTGCTTGGCTGGGCCCTGCGCAGATTTTCTGGCCAGCTCAACGATGCGCTGGTTCACCTGGTGGGTCACGAAGGAGCTGGCGGCCCGGATGGCGTTCCGGATCGCCTTGGCCGAAGAGGCGCCGTGGCAGATAAAGCAGGAGCCGTTCACACCTAAAAGAGGGGCCCCGCCGTACTCGGCGTAATCCATCCGCTTCTTTAAACCACGAAAGGCCGGCAGGAGGAAGAGGGCGCCCAGGCGGGCCAGAAGGTTCTGCTTCAGTTGCGCCCTAAAAAGGCCGGCCAACGCCAAGGCCAAGCTCTCGGTCACCTTCAGGGTCACATTCCCCACAAAGCCGTCGCAGACGATCACCTTGCACTTGCCGGTGTAGATGTGCCGGCCCTCCACGTTGCCGATGAAGTGGATCGGCGAATCCTCCAGCAGCTTGAAGGCCTCCCGGATGAAGTCGGTTCCCTTGGTCTCCTCTTCCCCGACGTTGAGAAGCCCGACGGATGGATTCACCTCCCCCAACACATGCTGCATGTAGGCCGAGCCCATCAGACCGTACTGGTACAGGTGCTCCGGCTTGGGGTCCACGTTGGCCCCCACATCGATGATGAGAACCGGCCCCCCGGTCATCGTCGGCACCACGATGGCGATCCCGGGCCTCTCAATCCCCTTTAAAAGGCCAAGCCCCAAGCTTGCGGCACAGACCATGGCCCCTGTATTGCCGGCGCTGACGATCGCGTCGGCCTGATCCACTCTGGCCAGCTCTACAATCTGGCAGATCGAGGAGTCCCGCTTCCTGCGCACGCTGGCGGCTGGAGACTCCGCCATCTCGATCACCTCGGAGGCGTGGTGGAGTCTGAGGTTGGAGGGTACGGGCTTGAAGCGCTTCAGCTCCTCACGAAGACGGGGCTCCTGACCCACCAGGATCACCTCCACCGGCAAGGCGCGGGCCGCCTGGACGGCTCCTTCTACGACAGCCCGAGGGGCTCGGTCGCCCCCCATGCCGTCAACCGCGATCCGTGTCACCCCCCCACCTCCCTTGGCCACACCCCCGAAGTTTTGCTTCGCAAAACGAAGCACCGGGGGTGGGACCAGCCCGCCAAAGTCCTTTGGCGGGCTAACCGCCAAGTACGTTGGCGGGTGAAAGGAGGTGGGGAGGTCACTTTTTCTTCTCTTCCGCCAGAGCCAGCACCTCGCGGCCCTTGTAATACCCGCAGGCCGGACAGATCCGGTGGGGACGCACCGCCGCCCCGCAGTGGGAACAGCGGGTCAAGGTGGGCGCCGTCAGATGGATCTGAAGGCGCCTCTTGTCCCGCCGAGATCTGGAGAATCTGCGCTTGGGTAATGCCATCGTTTACGACTCCCTTTTGGGGGAACATCCGCAGTCCCCCTCGTTGAGGTTGGCCCCGCAATGGATGCACAGGCCTAGACATCCCGGCCGGCACAGGAGCTTCACGGGGTAGCTTAAAAGGATCTCCTGCCGGACATCGTCGGTGATGTCCAGGAAGAGCTGGTCGCCCACCGCGTAGTCCAAATCAAACTCCCCGGTGTAAGGCTCCTCAAAGAGCTTCAGGCACCGCCCGCAGGTCAACGCCATCCGGCCTTGGGCCATCACATGCGCGATGACGGCCTGACGCCCCTTGTGAAAGAGGGCCTGAACCTGCAGCGGGGCTTGAAAGCTCAGGTCCTCAGTTTCAAGATGATGCTCCTTCGGATCGAAGCGTTCCGACACGCTCAGCCCCTCTTCTGGAATGTCGGAAATCTTGACCTTCACCCCCCCACCTCCCGCCTCGATTACGCCGCCCATCGCTCCTTCAGGCGCTTGGCCACCGGGGAAGGCACAAACTTCGTCAGATCGGCCCCCAGGGCTGCCGCCTCCTTGATGAGCCGCGAAGAGAGGTACGAGTGCTCCTCCGAGGTCATCATGAAGATCGTCTCAAGGGAGGGGGAAAGCTTCCGGTTGGTCAGGGCCATCTGAAATTCGTATTCGAAATCTGAAAGCGTCCTCAAGCCCCGGATGATGACGCAGGCCCCCTGGCGCCTGGCAAAATGGACCACCAGTCCCTCAAAGGGAACGACCCGAACCGAAGAAAGGCCCCGCAACGTCTCCTGGAGCATGGCCACCCGCTCGGCCACCGGAAAGAGGGTCTCCTTGCCCGGATGAACCGCCACCCCCACCACGAACTCGGGGTACAGCTTCCTGGCCCGCCGAATCACGTCGAGGTGTCCGTTTGTGACCGGATCAAAGCTCCCGGGGTAAACGGCCCGCCGTAAAGAAAAAGAGGTTCGTTTCATAAAAATAGGCAGTAGACGAAGGTTCCGCCTACTGCCTCTCGTAGATCGTCAGTGCGGTGTCCCCATACCGCTTGGTCGTTAGGCGCTCCAGGCGGCCGGATGGCGCCTCCTCCAACGAGGATGGGAGGGAAACCCGCTTATCGTGCTCCACCACAACCCATCCGGAACTGCTCACTATAGCATGACGACTCACAGCCATCAAGGAGATTCTGGCCAAGGGGGTGTGGTAAGGCGGATCGACGAGGACGAGGTCAAAGAGCTCCCCCGCGGCACCCAAGCGCCTGACCGCCGCCGCCGCGTCCCCCCGGTAAAGGGTAACAAGTTTCGACTCCCTGGGCGCTATCGAAAGACGCCTGAGGTTCTCTCCGATCGCCTGGATTGAAAACCCGGAGCGGTCCACGAAGGTGACGTGACAGGCCCCTCGGCTTAAGGCCTCTAGGCCCAGCGCCCCGGAGCCGGCGAAAAGGTCCAAGGCCTTGGCCCCCTTCACCCGCTCTCTCACCAGAGAAAAAAGGGCCTGCCGAACATGGTCGAGGGTGGTCCGAACCCTGGGCCCACGCGGCGGCCGAATGACCCTCCCTGAATATTGCCCTCCCGTTATCCGCACCTTCCTCCTCCGTCATCGCGAGCCCCCCCTTCTTGCTTTCGCAAGAAAGCAGGGGGGGCGTAGCGATCTCGAGATTGCTTCGTCCACCAAAGTACGTTGGCGGACTCGCAATGACCAGGCCGCGCTACTGAGCATCCTGGTGCCTGGTCAGTTGGGGAAAGCGGGTAAAGATCTCGCGCCGCAGGCCGGCCAGCTCCGGGCCCTGCAAGCCGGCATCGGCTGCCAGCAGGGCCTCCGCCTCCTGCCGGGTCCGCTCCAGCCACGGCCCCTGGCCTGCCCAGGCCAGACACTTCAGATCCGGTATCCCGGACTGGCGTTTGCCCAGCAGCTCGCCAGGCCCGCGCAGCCGGAGATCCTCCTCGGCGATCTGGAAGGCGTCGGTCACCTCCTCCAGCGTCTTCAGACGCTGGGCCGCCTCCGGGCCTTTGGGAGAGCCGATGAGAATGCAGGTCGCCTCGTGCTGGCCCCGCCCCACCCTGCCCCGCAGTTGGTGAAGCTGGGAGAGCCCAAACCGCTCGGCCCCCTCGATCATCATCACCGTCGCGTTGGGCAGGTCCACCCCCACCTCGATGATTTGGGTGGCCACCAGAAGTTGAATCTCTCCCCGGCGGAAAGCGGTGAAGACGACTCGGCGCTCCTTGGGGTCCATCCGCCCATGGAGGAGTCCCAGCCGATAACCGGCAAACACCTGCTGGTACTCTTGGAACATCTGAACCACAGAATGAGCCGCACGGGAGGAGCCTTCGATTCGCCCACTCTCCGACTCTTCTTTTTCTTCGCCGATCCGCGGACATACCACATAGGCCTGCCGGCCGGCATCCAGCTCTGCCCGGATGAACTGGTAGACCTCCATCCGGCGGCTCTCATCCATCCAGAGGGTGCGGGCGGTGCCCCTGCCGGCTGGGCGCTCGGAGATGGTTGAAATCGAAAGCTCCCCGTAGAGGGTCAGGGCCAGCGTCCTGGGAATTGGGGTGGCGGTCAAGATCAGGACGTCCTGGTTTTCTCCCTTGGCCGTCAGGGCCTTGCGCTGGTCGACGCCGAACTTCTGCTGTTCGTCGATGATCACCAGGCCCAGCCGGGCAAAGCAGACCTCCGGCTCCAAGAGGGCATGCGTTCCCACGATCACCGGAAGATGCCCTGCCTTAAGTTGGAGGAGGAGATCGCTTCGGGTCTCCGGCTCCATGGCGCTCGTCAACAGCCCCACCGGTACGTCGATCGCCGAAAAGAGTTGGCTTAAGGTCAAGGCGTGTTGTCGGGCCAGCACCTCGGTCGGAGCCATCAGGGCCGCCTGAAAACCGCTCTGGAGGGCCACCGCAATCGCGTAGGCGGCCACCACCGTTTTGCCGGAACCGACCTCTCCCTGCAGGAGCCGATTCATCGGATGAGGGCTGGCCATATCCGCGGCAATCTCTTGAATCGCCTTTCGTTGGCCGGCCGTCAGTTCAAACGGAAGGATCTGGATCCAACGTTTGATGAGATCCCCTTGGGTTTGGTGAGCGATGCCGGGCCTGCCCCGAAGGGACCTGCGTCTTAACCCTAAGGCCACCTGAAAACAGAGGAGTTCATCAAAGGCAAGCCGCTCCTGCGCCCGCGCGACCAACTCCATCTGCGTGGGGAAGTGAACCTCGCCCAGGGCCTGGGGCAGATCCACGAGGGCATACTTCTCCCAGAAGGAGCGAGGGATCGGATCTCTCAGGCGCGGACCCAAAAGCTTGAGGGCCAGCGCCACCGCAGATCTTAATTCCCTCTGGTTGAGCCCTGAGGTGGCCGGGTAGATCGGAACGATCCGTCCCATGTGGAGAGAAGGGGCTGTCCCCCCGCCAAAGGGAGGGCGGGCAGGCGAAGGGGAGGGCCCCTCTTCAGCGATCAGCTCAAACTCCGGCACCAGCATCTGCCAGCGGCTCCCTGACCGCTGGGCCGCGCCATAAAGGATCAGATCCTGCCCGGCCTTAAACCAGCGGCGCATGTATGGCTGGTTAAACCAGAGGGCCAGCAGGATCCCAGTCTGGTCCCGAATGGCCACCTGAAGGATGATGGTTCCGGTCTTAGCCCGGAAGATGCTGGAGCCAGCCACCCGCCCTCGTACCGTTGCCTTTTGGCCCTCGGTGAGGCCGGCAATCGGAAGGAAGCTGCGTCGGTCCTCGTGCCGGCGCGGCAGATGGTAGATCAGGTCTCTGAGCGTTTTGATTCCGAGCCGCCGCAGAAAATCTGAACGCCTGGGCCCCACCCCCTTGAGGTACTGGACCGGCGTTTCAAGGGTTAAAGCCGGTGGCGCCGTCATTTCGAGGCCGCCCCCTTTGGTCATTTCGACCCCACCCGATTTGCTTCGGTTTGCGAAGAAAATCGAAGCAGGTGGGGGAGAAATCCCCCCTGGCAGCTTGACTTCCCTCGAGCTACTCCTTATCATGAGGGGTCCTATGGCGAAGCGTTGTCACTTCTGCGGCAAGGGCCCTGTGGCGGGCCGCGTCTACACCCGAAAGGGTAAGCCCAAGAAGGAGGGAGGGGTAGGCCGGCACATCGCCCGAAAGAATCCCCGCCGTTTCATGCCGAACCTTCAGCCGGCCCGGGTCGTGATCTCGGGCCGAACCGAGAAGAAGGTTCTCGTCTGCACCCGCTGCATCAAGGGCGGCCTCCTGCTCCGAGCCGCCTGATCCCCCGCACCCGAAGCTGGATCGGCTTATCCCCTAGGAAGCGCCTGCGGCAAACCGGCGAATAGGCCAGCGCCACCGGCCCTTCTTGAAAAATCCCAAAGCCGACTTCCTCTTCATTCCAGTCGGAGTGCCAGGCCTCCATCAGACGACCCTCGGCATCCCCCAGAGAAAAGCGGACCCTTCTGGCGCCCACCCGAACCGGCCTTTCCTTGATGAAGCCATCCTGCGCGAGAAATAAGGGGGTAGGGTTCCCGAAGCCGAAAGGCGCCAGGGCGGCCAGATCGCGCAGGAGCTGAGAGGTTAATTGAGCCAACGGCAGTTCTGCCTCCAGCTCCTCGTGCCGAATGAGCATCTGGGGCTCAAGTCTCTCGTGGGCGTGTTGGTTGAGCTTCTGCCGAAAGACCTCAATGGACTGGCGAGCGATGGTCAGTCCGGCCGCCTGGGGATGGCCCCCGAACTCCACCAGATGCTCTCTGGCCGACTCCAGGGCCTTCAAGATATCGAAGCCGGCGACCGAACGGGCCGACCCCCGACCCACCTCCCCCTCGCAGGCAATCACGACACAGGGCCGCACAAAGCGCCGGGCGATCCGGGTCGCCACAATGCCGGCGACCCCAGGGTGCCAGCGTTCGTCGTGGAGCACAATCACCCGGTCCTCCTTGAAGTTCACCTCCCGTTCCACCTTGGCCAGGGCACGCCGCAGGGCCTGACGCTCCAATTCGCCCCGCTGCCGGTTCTCCTGCCCCATCCTTCGGGCAATCCCGCAGGCCTCCTGTCGATCTTCGGTGATAAGGAGCTTCAGCGCCTCTACCGGAGAGCCCAACCTTCCCAGGGCATTCAGGCGCGGGGCCAGCGAGAAGCTCACATCCTCGCTGGTAAGCTCCTCCCCTTTAAGCCGCGCCTCGGAAAGAAGGGCTTGAATTCCGGGCTTGCTCGATCCGCTTAAGGCGTGCAGCCCGGCCCTGACCAGGATTCGGTTCTCGCCGGTTAAAGGAGCCATGTCCGCCACCGTCCCCAGCGCCACCAGATCCAGATGGTCCCAAAGGGGACGCTCCATTTTGGGACACCCTTGAGCACAGGGGTGCCCCTTTTGGGAGCGTCCCCAAAGCCCCCGGGCCAAGGCAAAGGCCACCCCGACCGAGGCCAAACCCTTGAAGGGATAGCGGCAGCCGGGCGCGAGGGGATTCAAGAAAGCCGAGGCGTCAGGCCGACGGCCTCCCGCCAATTCGTGGTGATCCACTACGATCGTCTCCATCCCCAATCGGCGGGCCAATGAAAGCTCCTTGAAGCTGGTCGTGCCGCAGTCCACGGTCACGAGGAGCTTGTATCCGGAAGCGGCGGCCTTTCGGATCACCTCCTCCTTAAGGCCGTAGCCATCCTCCATCCGGTGCGGGATGTGCCAGTCCACCTTTCCACCCAGCGACGCAAGAAGCCGAAAGAGCAGAGCCGTTCCGGTGAGGCCATCCACATCGTAATCGCCCACGATAAAGATCGGCTTCTTGGCGCGCAGGGCCCTGCGAAGGAGGACAACGGCCTGAGGGAGATCGGCCATCCGTTCGGGAGGGGCCAGATCACTCAGGTCAGAGCAGAGGAACCCGTGAACCTGATCAGGCGCTCGAAGGCCCCGCTGGATCAGAAGCCGGGCGAGGAGGTGAGGAACCTCCATCTCTCGGGCCAGCCGCTCAACCTCTTCGTCGTCAGCCGATAAAATCTTCCAAGTTTTCAACATTTGGTGCCAGGCACCATCTGTGAATAACTCATCGTTTGTGCTGCCAGAGGAGCAGCAGGGGACTTGCAATGTAGATGGTGGAGTAGACGCCGGAGATGAAGCCGACCAGGAGGGCAAAGGCGAAATCGTTCAGCACCTCTCCCCCAAAGAAGAAGAGGGACAAAACGGTGAGGAGCGTCACCCCGGAGGTGAGCAGCGTCCGGGAGAGGGTTTGATTCAGGGCCAGGTTGATGAGGTCCTTCAGGGTGAGCCTTCTCATGGTCCTTTTGAGCTCCCGGATCCGGTCGTAGATCACGATCGTGTCGTTGATCGAGTAGCCGGCGATCGTCATGAGGGCCGCCACCGAGGTGAGCGACAGCGGCCGGCCGGTTACCGCTAAGGCCCCCAGCGTAATCAGGACGTCGTGGAGCAAGGCCACAATCCCGGCGATCCCGAAGCTCCAGGAGCGGAAGCGGAATCCCACGTAGACGCTGATCGAAACCAGCGCCCAAAAGATCGCTGCCAACGCCCGACGCCTCAAATCCTTCCCTACCGAGGGACCTACCTGCTCCACCCGGCTTAAGGTGGGAGGATTCTCCGCAAAGGTGGTGGAGAGTTTCCCCTTAACCTGCTCGACGGTGTCACCGGTGGTGCGGATCAAGATCTCGTTGGGCCTGCCAAATTGTTGGAGCGAGGCATCGGAAAGATTCGCCTCTTTGAGAACCGCCCGAACCTTCTCCAGCGCCACCGGCGTCTCAAAGTGGTACTGCTGGAGCTGCCCGCCGGTAAAGTCAATCCCATACGCCTGGGTTCCAAGCGATCCAAAATAGGCCAGACCACCGGCGACCAGAGCGATCGATGCCAGGTAACACAGGCGCCTGGGACCCAAGAAGTTCAGCTGGGTGGCCCCAATCAGGCGCAGCATCCGAATCGAGGTCAGCCAGCCCGAGCGGTGAAGCGCCTCAAAGATGACGCGGGTCACCACGATCGACGTGAACAAGCTCGCCGTCAGGCCGATCACCGTGGTCACGGCAAAGCCGCGGATCGGGCCGGTGCCGAACTGGAAAAGGAGAAAGGCGGCAAAGAGGGTGGTCAGGTTCGAGTCGAAGATCGCACTAAAGGCCTGGGTGTAGCCGTTCTCAATGACCTGCCGCAGGGAGCGGCCGAGCTTAAGCTCCTCCCGCATCCTTTCGTAAATCAGAACGTTGGCATCGACCGCCATACCCAGGGTAAGCAGGGCGCCGGCAATGCCTGGCAGGGTGAGCGTCGCTCCAAAGAGCCCCAACCCCCCCAGGATGATGAGGAAGTTCAGGGCCAGCGCCACACAGGCAATCAGCCCGGCCAGGAGGTAGTAGAGGGCCATGAATAAAAAGACGAGGGCCAACCCGATGCCGGTCGCCCTGACCCCGGAGCGGATCGAATCAGAGCCCAGCAGGGCCCCGACGGTGCGCTCCTCCTCCACAAAGACCGGAGCCGGCAGCGCCCCCACCCGCAGAACCAGCGCCAAATCGGCCGCCTCCTGCGGGGTGAAGCGGCCGGTAATCACCGCCTCGCCCCCTAAGATCGCCTCCTGGATCCGGGGGGCCGACTGGACCTTCCCGTCCAGCAGGATGGCCAGCCGCCTTCCCACATTCTCAGAGGTCACCTTGCCAAAGGCCTTGGCCCCCTCGGCACTGAAGGTGAGCCCTACAATCGGCTGGTTGAAGCGGCTCTGGTCAAACTGAACCTCGGCCGAGGAGAGGGCATCGCCGGTCAGCAGGGCCTGCGACTGGACCAGGATCTTCTCCTTGTCCGCCTCAAGAAGCTTGAAACCAGCCGGCACCTGGCCCGCGACCGCCTGCTTGATGAGCTCCGGGTCCTCGGAAACGAGTTTGAACTCGAGGTGGGCGGTCCTGCCGATGATCTCCAGGGCCCTCTCCCGGTTCGTGACACCCGGAAGCTGAACCACAATCTCATCCCTGCCCTGCAGATGGATGGAGGGTTCCTTCACCCCAAACTCATCGATCCGGTTGCGGATCACCTCCAACGCTCGCTCCGGGGCCTCGGCCCGAGCCTCCTTGGCAACCTTCTCGGTATCCACCTTGAGGATGAGGTGCATCCCGCCCTGAAGGTCCAGCCCCAAGCTGATCCGTTCTTTTAAGGGGAAGGCGTTCCAGGCGGAAAAAACCAAAACCGCCAGGATCGCGATGAGCCAGGGGGTGAGCTTTCGATACACCCCTCTAGTCCTCCCTCTTCACCCGCGCGATGGCGGTTCGGTCGACGTTCATGCGCGTGTTATCGTCCACCCGCAAGGTCACCACCCCATCCTTGACATTCACGATCACCCCGTGGATGCCCCCGATCGTCACCACGGCGTCGTTCTTCTTCAAGGTCGCCTGCATCTTGGCCTGCTCCTTCTGCTGCCGGACCTGCGGCCGAATCAAAAGAAAATACATCACCCCGATGATCAGAACCATCGGGATCAAATTCAGGATGGGGCTCGGATTCATCGAATGATTTCCTCCAGAGTAGGTTCGTAAGTGTGAGCCAGGCGCGACCGAAGTTCCATGAGCTGGCCCTCGGCGACCCGCTGACGAATCATGGAGATTAACCTACCATAGAACCAGACGTTATGAAACGAAAGGAGCCTCAAGCCCAGCATCTCCCCGCTTTTAAGCAGATGGCGCAGGTACATCCGGCTGTAAGTGCGGCAGGTGTAACAACCGCACGCCGGGTCCACCGGCCGGGGGTCGGTCTCAAAGGCTAA
This sequence comes from uncultured Planctomycetia bacterium, assembly GCA_964372575.1. GTDB lineage: Bacteria > Omnitrophota > Gorgyraeia > 1-14-0-20-64-10 > 1-14-0-20-64-10 > JACOVG01. The sequence continues at coordinate 584 of CAYJSX010000016.1, read as the reverse complement.
GTTTCGCAGGTTGAGCCGGCCTTCCCACGTGTAGGCCATTCCGTTCCTGCCATGCCGAGTGGGAGCCACGCAGTCAAACAGATCGACACCGCAAGCCACCGCCTCCACCAGGTCCAGCGGCTCCCCCATCCCCATGAGGTAGCGGGGTTTCTCCTCCGGCAGCCGGCCGGCCACCTCCGGCAGCAGCTCAAAGAGAAGGCCCCGGGGTTCCCCAACGCTGAAGCCCCCCAAGGCGTAGCCGTCGAATTCAAGCGGCAGCAGCCGCTCCACCGCCTCCCGGCGCAGGTCCGGATAGGTGGCCCCCTGCACAATGCCGAAAAGAAGGGGTCTGACCCTGCCGTTGGGGCCTGACCCCGACAGATTTTCGAAGCTCTGCTTCGAACGCTTAGCCCATTCGGTGGTCCGGGCGACCGCCCTTTCGGCCTCCGGCCGCTCGCAGGGGTACCGCACGCACTCGTCCAGGGGAATCACGATGTCACTGCCGATGGCCCGCTGAAACTCGATCACCCCCTCCGGGGTCAGCCGGTGAACGGCCCCATCCAGGTGGTTGGAGAAGATCACCCCTTCGTCATTTATCTTGCGGA